>JAHYIR010000021.1 GCA_019429305.1 Candidatus Cloacimonadota bacterium | reverse complement strand
GACACCGTGGTTATCAGAGGTTAGCACTTTTCCAACTGCTGGTGAACCACCTCTGATACGGATCAGACCGTCTATATCGAGATTGTGAGATGGGGAAGTAGTACCGATACCGACATAGCCGCTTCTTCCGATATCTACCGTTTCATCTGCAGCACCAATCCAAGTAGGATCTGTCTCTAAAGAGGTAAGGGCATAGGGCACACTTGTTATCCTGATACGTGGTGTCATCTCTGCATCCGGATCTATTCTCATGGTTAGCCAGCGGTTCTCTGCATTGAAATAGGTTTCATTAAGTGGTGCGACTTCACCTAAATTGATCTGAAAAAGACCGTCGATTATAGAAATAGTCGGTGTTTCCTCCCAAATCGGTTCACCACCTACTTCTGAATCATAAATATAAAATCTGACTGGCATTGTTACAGTAATAGGATTACCGTCACTATCGGTCAATCTTCCTTGAAATGAGATTAGATCTGGTATATCACCGGTTCTGCTGACTTCTCGAGCAGTAAACTGCCCCATTAATAAAACACTGCTTAGTAAAACAACCATAGCAAAAAAAAGCTTTTTCATCATCTCCTCCAATTTTACGTTTGTGGTTTAATTTTTTTGATAACTATTCTATTCTGGGAAAGTTCTTGTGCGTAATTAAGATTTTGCTGTTTATATACGGATTTCTTGCTGCAGAACGAAGGTAAAAAGAATTACAAATGAGTTCTTGTGAATCAAAGAAAAAAACGTAAAATAAAATACTCTTGCTCGTACAGACCTCGATTTTTAAATTAAATCTTTGGTGTGACATTATCAAAGCTTGTTAACTACAAAGGGTGAATACAAAAAACACTCTTTTGTCTTATCTGTTCTAACGGCATATATATGCCTCCCATGAACTGTGAGCGGAGAAAAATTCGAAGATAAAAATTTTACTCAAAGCTCATAAATTGAACTTAATACTTCCAAATCAGTATAATTATTTGTTTAGTTTTTTTGTCAATAAAATATTTCAATATCAGCAACTATTTGCAGCAATATATTAACTAATCAAGATTTAAAGAGCATAAAATATAACTCTATAAACAAAATTTAATTACTGCAGGTCAGTATATACAATTATTACAAGTATTGTACAGGATTAGGATTTATATAACCAACGATGTATGTGGTGTCTTGCTTTTTATCTTTCGGGAGCGATATAGTCGGATAGATCCGACTATATCGCTCACGAAAGATAGAAATATGTTAAAGTATTGATTTTAAAGGGAGTTGGCAGAGTTGAAGCAGTTAGAGATTTTCGCTGAGTTTTTTGAGAATATCAATGACACCGGAGGTGTAGCAGAAATCGCTTTTATAGATGGTCTTATCAATATTCTGCAGAGAGAAAGCAGAGAGGGGGAAAAGAGTAAGATCGTTTAAACGGCATTTTTCCACTAAGTGAGGAGTGACATTCTGGGGGACAAAGCTGAGATCAGCTTGGGAGAGGAATTCCCAATCGTTACAGGAATCGGCAAGAGCAATGATCTTGTTATTCTGAGAGAACTTGGCTATTCCTGAAAATTTGGAATTACCGGCAGGTAGAATATCAACAGCGACATCGGAGTGAGTAATGTAGATATCATTGTATGACGGGTGATTTTGAAGGTGATCTTTTAGATAAGCATAAAGATTGAAAGGTGAAACACCTACAACTCTGTTTTTAGTGAAAAGACTGACAGTAGCGAGTCTATTCCCATATAAAAGGAGGTCAGGCAAGGCAGTTTTTTTGAGATCTTCCTCGAGTGCTTTGATCAAATCAACCTGATGATCAGTTATTAATAATTGCTCTTTGATCCCATCGCTGAAAGAACAGCCGTTTTCCAAAATATAGCCATCAATAAGTTCTCTGACTGAGGTGGGGAGTACCTCTTTAACAAAGCTGAAATCATTTCCGCTGCAGATAAAGATATAGCTTTTAGAGCGAATAGCCGAGAGAACAGATATTAGCTCAGGCAGAGACTCGGGAGCAATAGTCCAATTATTATTGAGGAGAGTTCCATGCAGATCAATCCCGATAATGTAATCTTTCTCTCTATAGTCTTTTATTGCCATCAATCACCTAAAATTGTGTATTAACTCTGATAATTTCGAATTAGGGGGGTTGTCAGTAAATTGGTTAATTAGTAAGAACATTGAATGAGAAAGCTTAACAATCAATTATCGAGTTTTTCTTGCAGGTCTTGGAGAAATTTATGAGCTTCCAGTGGTGTCATGTTATTAAGATCGGCATTTTTCAATTCCTCCAGCAGAGCTTCATTTTTATCGGTCTGATTGATCAATATCTCAAAGATATCGATCTGACCGGTATCTCTCTTCAGCTGACGTTTGACCGTGGCAGTTAAACCTTGCGGGCTCAACTCCTGCTCTTCGAGGTTATGGAGGATCTGTTTCGCTCTTTTGATTACTTTGTCGGGGATACCGGCTAATTTTGCGACTTGAATACCATAACTTTTATCAGCACCACCTCTCTCTATTCGGCGTATGAAGATCATCTCCTCATTCCATTCTTTGACAGCGATGTTAAAATTCTTAACACCGGGCAGGATCTCTTCCAGATCGGTCAGCTCGTGGTAATGAGTGGCAAAGAGTGTTTTAGCATTGATCCTTTTCTGGGTAGCGATAAACTCAACAATAGCCCAAGCGAGACTCAAGCCGTCAAAGGTGCTGGTTCCTCTACCGATCTCATCGAGAAGGATCAGTGACTGGGGTGTTGCTGTATTGAGGATATTAGCCGTTTCGATCATTTCGACAAGAAAGGTACTTTGCCCCATAGCGAGATTGTCAGAAGCACCGACACGGGTAAAGATCTTGTCGAAAATAGGGAGATTAGCTGAAGTTGCCGGAATAAAACTCCCCATTTGAGCCATGATAGCCAAAAGACCAACCTGTCTGAGATAGGTGGACTTCCCTGCCATATTAGGACCGGTAATCAGGATAATTTTGAATTCTTTATCGTCGAGAGAGACATCGTTAGGGATGAACTTCTCTTCAGTAAGCAGTTTTTCGATCACCGGATGCCGGCATTCTTTGAGTTCGAGAATCCCTTCCTGATTGAATCGGGGACGGATATAGTTATTATAATGTGCTAAATAAGCGAGAGAGGTCAAAGTATCGAGTTGACTGATAATATCTACATACTGCTGGATAAGAGGTAATTGAAAGAGAAGTTTTTCTCTGATCTCCTGAAAGAGTTCATATTCTAAGCTCTTGATCCTCTCTTCTGCTCCGAGAACCTTGGCTTCATATTCTTTTAATTGCGGCGAAATATACCTTTCGCAATTAACGAGAGTCTGTTTGCAGATATAATATTCAGGTACTTTATTCTTATGGGTATTGGTTACTTCCAGATAATAACCGAACACTTTATTGTAACCCACCTTAAGAGATGGTATTCCTGTTTTTTTCTTTTCTGAATCTTCCAGTCGTGCGATCCACCCTTTCCCTTCCCGACTCATACTTCGCAATTCATCGAGTTCGGGATTGATTCCATCCTGTATGATCCCGCCGCCGGTGATCAGAATAGGGGGGAGGTCAACAATGCTGTTTTCGATGAGATCGATGACCGAGCTATAATCTTCTATACCCTCTCTGATGGCTGCAATATAGGGGCAGGAAAAATCATGGAGAATATTCTTTAGCTGAATAGAGGATTCGAGATAGTTTTTCAAAGCGACCATTTCACGCGGATTGATCCTTAGGGTGCCGATCTTACTCAGTAATCTGCTTAAATCTCCGATATTTTTCAGAAGACCACGGATCTCTTCGGTTTGAATTATATTTTCTTTGAACTCCTGCACAGCATCAAGCCGTTTTTCTATTTCCTGAATATCGAGCAGCGGTCTCAGAAGCCAATCGGTCAATAATCTGGAGCCCATGGCAGTCATGGTCTGGTCAATAACAGAGATCAGACTTCCCTGTCGTGTTGCGTATCGGATAGATTTGAGCAGTTCCAGATTATGCCGTGAGATCTCATCAATCTGCATATAGTTATCGAGTGAATAGTAACGGAGTGAGTTTATATGTTTCAGATCATCGCTCTTTAGAGATCGGACATAAGCCAAGGCAGCACCGGCTGCGGTTAGTCCCGGACTTTTTGCTGATGATCCAAAACCCTCTAAGGTGATGGTCGAGAACTGTTTTTTGAGGATTTCTTTTGCCTCAGCCGGCTCAAAGTAATAAGAATCAAAAACGGTGATCAGGGGGCTGATCTCCAGTTTGAGTTGCCGAATCTGGTTAGCGGTCTCTTCATCCTTGACAATGATCTCCTTCGGTCTGACCCGTAAGATCTCGTTCTTTAACTGATTGGGGAGAAATTCGGTGTAGATAAAATCGCCGGTAGAGATATCAAGGCAGGATAGCCCAATTCGAGGATTCTTTTCTGGTATGTATATAGCTGTCAGATAGTTATGCTCTTTGACATCGATCATGTTTTCATCTATAATGGCACCAGGGGTTATGATCTCAACAATATCCCTTTTCACTAATCCGACAGCTTTCTTCGGGTCTTCGAGCTGTTCACAGATGACAACTTTTTCCCCGCTGCGAATGAGTTTTTCCAGATAAGTCTTCAGACTATGATAAGGGAAACCGGCTAAGGGGATGGGATTTTCATCTTTTTTATTACGGGCTGTAAGTGTAATACCGAGTATTTTAGCAGCTTTCTCGGCATCTTCGAAGAAGGTCTCGTAAAAATCACCCATCCTGAATAGAATGATTTTATCAGGGTGCTTCTGTTTGATATTATTGAACTGCTTGAGCATCGGAGTTAGTTTGATGCTGCTGAGCTGTTGTGGTTCCGGCATGATATTTAGTGTTTTATGATAAAAGAATCCAGATTCAGATTATTCCTGATCTCTGTCTGCTTGAAGGCAGCAGCATCTCTAGATGGGAAGGGACCGACAGCAACCACATACAACTGTTGGCTGGAAACAATCTTGGTAAAGATAATGTTATCGTAGCCAAGGTTTCTTAAATATGCGGAATGAGATGAAGCGTTTCTCTGTTCCACAAAGGCATTAACCTGAATATAGTAAAATTCTCCACTCGGCTCGGGGATATCATAGGGGACTTCAGTAACATCGGGTTCGATAATTCTCGGTAATGGTTCCAGAGTATAGATATCTGTTCGATCAATACCGCCATTGTTGAGTGAAATATCTCCCAATCTTCTCTCTGCCTGAAAAGCATGTTCAGTATAGGGATAGTTGATGATGACAGCTTTGTATTTATCTATTGCTTCAGGCATCTGGTTGGTATGTTCGTAACAGTATCCCTCTTTGAATTCGATGACAGCGGCTTGATTGACAATGTAATTCTGTGATCTCATGGTCTGCAAGGTCAGTAATGCCTGATTATACTTCTTATTAAGGATATATGCTTCAACGATCTGTAAATAAGCCAACTCTCTCTTAACACTGTCTTGGGTAATTTTAATAAAATCCTGAGCGGCTCGGATGGCATCAGGATATCTTTCTAATTTCAAATATACCGAGGAAAGAAGATAGTCCCTATCAGATATCATCTGAGGATCTATACGGTTAAGATAACTGAGACTCTGGTTATAATCTCTTTCCAATAGAGCTATATTGGCTAATTTAGTCAGAGCACGTTGACCGTACATACTGTTAGGAGAAAATTGAATGGTCTGTTCGAATGATGCTACTATATCCTGTTTTTCGAGGGAGATTTTTGCTCTGTAAAAATGATATCCTGCCCGTTCGATGTTATTTATTGGGATGTTGTTATTTAATAGTTGCTCAATGATATCCCAATTACCTAATAGATATTGTTGTTCGATCTCATCTAACCAGTGCATTGGGTCAGCGAAAAGATAACTGATCCCGGCAAGATAGATGAAAGCAACCAATAAACCCAATTTAATTATTATCTTAGGTAATCTTTTTGCGCAATATTCCATCATTAGGTAACTCTTCATTAGTCATCAGTTTAACGATGCTATTAGGTTTTGTTTCCACCAATAATTCATCTTCTGAGGAGTATATTTCGTCAACTTTAAATATCATATCCTGCCGATAATCGGGAAAAATAATCTCTATTTCTTCACCTCTGCGGAATTTTGCTTTAACATTGATCAGTGAGATAAAAGGTTTTAACCCAATTTCGGGTTCTTGATTATCTGGATTCTTTGGTCGGTTACTATCTTGTTTTTTGGTTTCCAGTATTTCACCGAGATACTGATAATCCCTGATATAGCTTGAAGACTCATAGTACTGGGTGTTCAGAGAGCTGCTACCGGTGAAAAATCCGGTAGTGTATTGACGGTGACTTATCTTTTCCAGTTCTTCACTGAGGATATGAGACGATTTTTCTCCTGATTTCAACAATTTTAGTGCTGTCTTATATACACGGGTTGTATTGGCAACATAATAGAGACTTTTCATCCTCCCTTCGATCTTGATGGAGTTTATACCGGAATCCAATATTTCATGCAAATGTTCGTAAAGGCAGAGATCACGTGAATTGAGGATATAAGTACCTCTGTCATCTTCTTCTATGGGGAAATACTGGTCTGGTCTCGTCTCTTCCAGAAGAGTGAATTTCCAGCGACACGGTTGTGTGCAGAGCCCTTTATTGGCAGAGCGGTTATTGAGGAAGGCACTCAGCAGGCATCTTCCGGAATAAGAGATACACATAGCCCCATGCACGAAGATCTCGAACTCTAATTGTGGCAGAGCTTTGATAATCTCCTTGATTTCCTGAAAAGTTAGCTCTCTTGCCAGAATGATCCTTTTCACACCCTGCTTTGCCCAGAACTCTGCTGCTTTCCATGATGTTGTGTTTGCTTGAGTACTTAAATGGATCGGGAGTCGGGGAGCTGTTTCTCTGACAATACTGAGGACACCAGGATCTGAAACTATGAGAGCATCAACACCCACCTCATTTAAGTAATTGATATAAGCCGGTAATTCGGTCAGATCGTTGTTATGAGCGAAAATATTAACTGTTACATAGATCCGGCGGTTGTAACTGTGACAGAACTCTGCTGCTTCTTTGATTTGTTGATTGTCGAGATTGCCCGCTTTAGCACGCAGTCCAAACTGCTTACCTGCCGTATATACTGCATCGGCACCATAAGCGACTGCATACTTTAACTTATCCCAATCACCTGCCGGTGCTAATACTTCCATTTAGTTTGACCTAATAAAAGATGTTAAAAAATATCAGAATAGTCTTCTTTACTGGCTCATAGAATCAAGCAGGTCTTTGTTGCTCTTAGAATTGAGAACTTTATTACGTAATGTCTCTATACCCTGAACCGGACTCATGGTCTTTAAGAACTTACGCATGACATACATGCGGTTCAATTCGGTTTTGGTGAGCAATAATTCTTCGCGGCGTGTTCCTGATTTAACGAGGTCAACAGCCGGATAAAGACGCATATCGCTGATAGATCTATCAAGCACTAACTCCATGTTGCCCGTACCCTTGAACTCTTCGAAAATAACCTGATCCATTCTGCTACCCGTATCAACCAGAGCAGTAGCAATAATTGTCAAACTTCCCTGTTCTAAAGTATTTCTGGCGCTACCGAAGAATTTTTTTGGTCGGTGTAGAGCGTTAGAGTCAATACCACCGGAGAGGACCTTTCCGCTAGAGGGAGAAATATTGTTATAAGCACGGGCTAAACGGGTAATACTGTCGAGCATAATAACGACATGTAGTCCGGTCTCAACCATTCTCTTTGCTTTATTGATGCACATCTCAGCTGCCTGAATATGATTTTGTGGTGTCTCATCGAAGGTCGAGCTGATGACTTCCGAATTGGTCGGGATCAGGATACGTTTCATTTCTGTTACTTCTTCGGGGCGTTCATCAACGAGTAATACTATCAGATAAACATCATCATGATTAGTAAGGATAGCATTGGAGATATCCTGTAGAAGGACAGTTTTCCCTGTTCTGGGAGCAGCTACTATTAATCCTCTCTGACCTTTCCCTATCGGTGTAAAAAGGTTAATGACCCTTGTTGATACGTTCTTGGGGGTTGTTTCCAGATTGAGTCTTTGCTCTGGATAGTAAGGGGTTAGGTCATCAAAATCCTTAATGCTTATCAAATCATCTGGTGCATGCATATTAACTGCATCAACTCTTAAAAGAGCGAAATACTTCTCACCCTCTTTGGGAGATCGGACAGGACCGGATACCATATGTCCCTTTTTTAAATTAAACTTTTTGATCTGTGTCAGAGAGACATATATGTCATCTCTGCTCGGTATGTAATTATTTTCGTGGAAGCGGAGGAAACCATAACCATCTTCCATGATGTCAAGACAGCCGGTTGTAAAAGCTAAACCTTCTTGTTCTGCCGCTGATTTTAAAATCTTAAAGATCAATTCATTTCGCGGCAAAGTCGTGTAGCCGGAAACATCGTAAGCTTTAGCCAGCTTAACCAATTGCTGGGTATTTAACGAATGGATCTTTTCTAAATCGTTACTGTTACTCATCTAATTTCTCCTATTATTTATATCTTTTTTTAACTATTGTCCTGATTACTTTTATGGATTACGATTATGATGTTTTTGTCTGATTAAAAACATAAACATACTCATCTTATTAGCTGTGGTTCAGGGATTTTTTTGCGATTGCCAATTATTCTTTCCCGCTTAATTTCTACTCCAAAAACATAAAATATAGCTCTCCTATTGCTGTCAAGAGTTTTCGAAAAACAAACCTCTACTACTATTTTTTTTGTCTTATTGAGTCTGATATAGAAAACTGGATAAAAAATGAAAGGGGAGCTTTACAATGCTTTGTAGGGGTAATTCACGAATTGCCCCTCCACTTCAGAGATAAGATTAGTTATCATATACATCGCAGTTTGCTATATCTGAAGCTGATCTTGAGGAGTAAATAATTGAACAATGATACATTATATCAGTACAAGAGTTTTATAAAAGAAATATCACTTAAAAATCCGACTTAAAGCTTGACAAGATGTACGGGTACATCAGATTGTTTCCATAAGGAACAATATCAATACGAATAAACGAAAGGAGGTGCCATGCGGAGTTATCTAATTGCTCTGTTACTTGTCTTACCGATTTTTTTATACTCCGGCCAGACCTCAATATATGATATACAATATACTAATAATTCAGGTACTGACGGTACTTACCCGTCAGCTTATCGCAATCAGATAGTTACTACCAGTGGTATAGTAACCGCAACAGGATATAGAAATGGTGGTTTTTTTATATCTGAACCGGAAGGTGGTCCGTGGCGCGGTATCTATATTAATGATCGTTCTCGCGAGGTACGTTTAGGAGATTTAGTAGAGTTGACAGGAGAAGTAACAGAGCAATTTGGTTTTACAACCATTCGCAATGTTCGTCAGTTGAAGGTAATAAGCTCCAATAACTCTTTACCGGCACCAGCTCTGGTTACAACGGGAGAGTTAGCAGTTAGTGAAGCATATGAAGGTGTGCTTGTGCAATTAGCTAACGTATCTGTCAGCGGTTATGGCAACCAGAATGAAGTGTGGTTGATCAATGATGGCTCAGGTTTAAGTCGTCTAGGAACGGGATTCATAAACAATGTTAATACAGGTTTGAATATCAGCACCGGACATTCATATTCACGGGTCATTGGAGTAGTAGATTATCGCTTTGGTGAATATCGGATCAATCCACGAAATGGAAATGATCTGCTTAGTTCACCAGTCGGAGTTAACAGACCATCTTGGGGTAGGATTAAGTCCTATTATCGGTAATAGCATATCTAAACGCATTTTTTAATAAGAGGTATTTATGAAGAAGTTTAAGTTTGTTTTATTGGTTATGTTTCTGTTTGGTTTGGGGTATTTTGCGTTTAAATATCTCAGAAAACTGCTGGAGTTTTTTAAACTTGTTAAGACCCTCCCCGAATATTTGCGCGATATTATTGGCGAAAAGCCAACAGTGAATTTTACATTCTCTTTTTCCAAATGTTTTATCGAGGTAGGATTAAGTCAAGCTGTGAAAGAGCGGGAGAAAAATCTGCATGAAGTTATTGAAACGTATATAAATGATTTCTATCCCGATTTAAGTACGGTTAAAATTGAGATCTCGATCGTGGAGAAGAAAGATGAAAAAGCGAAAAAAGGCTCTGACTAGTTTAAGTCAGAGAAATTGAAGATAGATTTTTTTATAAAAGGGTGATTATCACCCTTTTATTGTTTAATACATAAGGAAGAAAAACAATGGAAAGTGAAGCGGATAAAGCGCAAAACAAAAGAAAGATCATTATTGTCGAAGACAATGAGAATGTAGCCAAACTAATAGCAAAATCACTAAACGAAGAAGGGTATATAACTAAAGTCGTATCTTTTGGTAGTGCCGCAGTGTTTTATGCTATGGATAATTTGAACAGTTTACTGCTTATGGAATATCAACTACCTGATATGACAGCAAAAGAGGTGATCGCTACCTTGAGAAACAATCAGCAGGATATTCCCTTTATTATCATATCACCACCAGGCAATGAAAAAGCAATCATTGATATGATGAAGTTGGGAGCCAGAGACTATTTGATGAAAGAACATGGTTTTCTGGAACTACTGCCTGCATCAATTAAAAAAGTGACCCAGCAATTAGATGTAGAAGAGCGTTTGGAAGAGGCAGAGAAGAGTTTACGTTCCAGTGAAGATAAGTTCAAGTACATTTTTCATAGTATAACAGATGCGATCTTTATCTATGATTTTCAAGGTAAGATATTAGAAGCAAATCAGGCAGCTTCGCTTTTATTAGGGTATGATAAAAGTAAGATTAATACTATGAACTATATCGATTTTCACCTCACGGAATTTAACAACAATTTCAAATTGTATCTAGCTGAATTAAAGACTTATAAGAATCTGAAGTATGAATCGGTGTTTGTAGATAGCTTTGGTCATCGCATACCTGTAGAGTGCATCAGTAGATTGATTGAGTATGAAAATGAACCGGCAATTTTGACATTCAGTCATGATATCAGTGAAAGAAAACAGTCGGAAAACATGCTTAAACAGAGTGAAGAACGTCTGCAAAGAATAACGAATACTATGACGGACTATATCTTCACAGTCTATGTCGAAAATGGCAGACCGCAACGTACAGTTCATAGTTCTGCTTGCTTACCTGTTACCGGATATACTCCGGAAGAATTTACCAAGAATTCTTTTCTCTGGATTGAGATGGTAGATCCGCGAGATAAGGAATTTGTCTTACAGAATGTCAAAAAGATACTCTCCGGAGAACAAATAAACCCTTTCGAACATCGTATTATTCGCAAAGATGGTAAACAAGCATGGTTAAGAAATACTCCGGTACTTCATTATGATAATAGCGGTAAGTTGATCTCATATGATGGTGTCGTTCAGGATATAACAGAGAGAAAAATTGCTGAAGTGGAGTTATTAGAAAAACAAGCACAACTCTCTGCTATTGTAGAAGCTTTTGAGGGGCTTATTTATGTCTGTTCTGATGAATACAAAGTAGAGTATATGAATGAAAAATTCATCGCCAGAACCGGCTATAATCCCGTTGGCGAATTATGTTATAAAGCTCTTCATAACTTAGAAGAACGCTGCCCTTGGTGTGTAAACGATAGGGTTCAACAGGGAGAGACTGTTAAGTGGGAAGTACAGAGTCCGAAAGATAAACATTGGTATTCTATAGTAAATACTCCTATATACCATTTTGACGGTAGAATATCGAAACAATCATTAATTATAGATATTTCGGATCTAAAGTTTGCCGATCTGGAAATAAATCGCTTGAATAAGTTATATTTCAATCTGTTAGAAGAGATTGATTATCCGGTTTGTAGATTCTTATTCGATGGTAAGATCGTTTCAGCTAATCAGGCATTTATTAATATCTTCGGCTGTAATGTAGAAACTCTGGCAACAGATCAGTCACTATTTTCCTGTATTCCGGAGCAGTTAAGTGTCTGGACGGAAAAGAACCTTCAAAGATTAGATAATAATCGTTCAATGATCAAAAAGAGTATTAAACAGTTAAAGGTTAATGAGATTAACTTAGTGAACAAGATCTGGGTTATTAACGCTATAGTTGATACTGAAAACAACGTTCTTGAGTATCAAGCAATCTTGAAAGATGGTAAAGCCGGTGTTGATGAGAGTGATTTCGTGCTTAGTACATCATAAAATTTATAAGAATATTAGATTAGGTAACTAAAGGAGGACTTATGAACATTTTATCGAGTGGCGTTTTCTGGGGAATGTTGCTGATCTTGGTTGGCTTATCAATCATTATCAAAATTATCTTCCAAATAGATATACCGGTTTTCAGGATCATTATCGGAGTTTTACTCATCTATTTTGGGATGCAAATCATCTTTGGCAGTAACTTCTTGTACAGAAGAAGAGTTTCCCAAAGACGTCAAGAAGGAACTTTTCGGGAGTATAATCTTCAGCGGGGGGGTAATGAATTCAATGTCATTTTCGGTAGAAGCAAAATAGATCTGACTGACAGAAGAGAGCTAAAAAGTGATGAATTTGTTGTGGTAAATGTAATTTTTGGTTCTGCCCTTGTCTATATTGATCCTGCAATACCGATGCAGATCGAAGTTAATACGGTTTTCGGGGATGCTTCACTACCCGATAAAAAATTCGCTGTCATCGGACAAGAGAAATTCAGGACTGGCGATGAAAATTATAACGGTAAAATTCTTTATTTAGAGATATCTTCTATCTTTGGTAGTGTGCAAATGGTTGAAAAACAGGAAGTAAATGAAGCTTAATCTGTAACGATTCATTAATCTAATTAGTTGATTGTATTAACGATCAGGATTTTACGACCCTTTTTTGTGAGTGAATTATGAAGAAAATATTATCTGCATTATTGCTATTTACTGCTCTGTTTTACTTTAACTCTCAAAGCAATCTCTTTGCTTCTACTCGGGCAGAAGGGACCGTAGAAAGTATAGTCGAATATCTTAATGAGAAGAGTATTCCTTTGATTGATGAGACTTCTCTCGATCAAATCATTACTGGCAGTGTAAATAAACGTCTGGTGTTATTGGGAGAGTCAACTCACGGTACTTCTGAATACTATCTTTGGAGAGCAAAGATAAGTCGCCGATTAATAGAAGAACAGGATTTTGATTTCATAGTTGTGGAAGGTGATTGGCCATCATTTTATCAAATAAATAGATATGTCAAAGGTTATGAACATCAAGATAAGTCATCCAGAGAGCTTCTCAGAGACCATTTTAACCGCTGGCCTCAATGGATGTGGGCAAATGAAGAGATGGTAGACTTGATAGAATGGCTCAAAGAGTTTAATAGTAACAGACCCGAAGAAGATAGGATCGGTATCTACGGGATGGATGTTTACAGCAAAGAAGAGTCTATCTCAGAAGTCAGAAATTATCTACGAAATCAGGGAAACGAAGATTATCAGGAGATAGCATCTTTATATGACTGTTTTACTCCCTACGGTTACGATGGGGGTAATTATGCCCGGGCCATCTTTAGCGGTATAGAAAACTGTTCTCAGCAAGTAACCGATGTAGTCGATTTTCTTCTCAATAATAGAGATGATTTAACTGCCGAATGCCGTGAATCTTTTTTCAATGCCAAGCAGAATGCCTATATTGTCAAAAATGCTGAAAAACATTACCGTTCTGCTATAGGGAGAGGACCGGAGAGCTGGAATTACCGTGTCTTCCACATGGAAGATACAGTTTATAGATTATTGGATCATTACGGAGAAGGTTCCAAAGGGATTGTTTGGGCACATAATACTCATATTGGTGATGCCAGAGCTACTCCGATGCATAGACAGGGAAGCTATAACATTAGTCAACTGGCTCGTGAAAAACTGGGAAGAGAAGCAGTTTATATTGTTGGGTTTGGCTGCTATCGAGGAAGAGTATTAGCCGGTTCGAGCTGGGAATCTGCAAGGCAAACAATGACCATTCCAGAAGCAAGAGACGACAGTTGGGAAGATTTATTACGAGAGGTTACTCATAACGTTTTTGTTATCTTTTTCGATGATGATGATAGATCGCATCCAGTTTTAAACAGGCATATCGATCATAGAGCTATTGGAGTAGTCTATAATCCGCGTCAGGAAGCAGGTAATTATGTTCCGACAGTATTACCTGAGCGGTATGATGCCTTTATATTTATTGAAGAGACAAATCCACTTAATCCATTAAACTGATCTTTTCTTTTGTGGCGAGACTTTAAGATAATCTTTCAGGAACTGTCCGGTATACGATTTTTTTGATCGAGCTACTTTTTCGGGTGTACCTGTAGCTACTACATAACCACCTTCGTCTCCACCTTCGGGACCTAAATCAATGATATGATCGGCACACTTGATAACATCAAGATTATGCTCAATGACGACAATAGTGTTACCCATGGCAGCCAGCCGAAAGAGGACTTTCATAAGTTTATTGATATCATCAAAATGGAGACCGGTAGTAGGTTCATCAAGGATATAGAGGGTTTTTCCTGTGCTGGTTTTGCTAAGTTCACGAGAGAGTTTGATTCTTTGTGCTTCACCGCCTGAAAGTGTAGTTGAGGGTTGTCCTAACTTCATATAATCTAATCCAACATCGATCAAGGTCTGCAGCTTTTGTTTAATGATCGGGATAGCTTCAAAGAGTTTATATGCTTCTTGGATATCCATATCGAGAACATCGGCAATATTATAGCCCTTATAACGAATATTCAATGTTTCGTTGTTGTATCTTTTACCTTTGCAGGTCTCACAAGTAACATAGATATCAGGTAGAAAATGCATTGAGATCTGTTTTACTCCGGCGCCTTCACATGCTTCACACCTGCCCCCTTTGACATTAAAGGAGAACCTTCCCTCTTTATAACCTCTTGTTTTAGCAGAGGGGAGAGAGGCAAAGAGCTTTCTTATAGGATCAAAGGTTTTTGTATAAGTAGCAGGATTAGAACGTGGAGTACGACCAATAGGTTGTTGATCTATAGCAATAACATTATCTAACTCATCGTAACCCGTTATTTCTGAACACACGCCTTCTCTCAGATTAGCACGATTAAGACGGTTTGCCAAAGCCGGATGGAGTAACTGATTGATCAAAGAACTTTTTCCTGAGCCCGAAACTCCCGTTACGCAGGTGAATATCCCTATTGGGATCTCAATATCGATATTTTTCAAATTATTCTGACGAGCACCCTTAATCAATATTGCACGGTTATCGGGAGGTATTCTCTTCTTGGGTATTGGTATAGATAACTCACCGGTGAGATATTTACCTGTCAGAGATTTTTGGTTCATCATGATCTCTTGATGATTTCCTTCAGCGATGATCTGACCACCATAAATACCGGCTCGCGGACCAAAGTCATAGATTCTGTCAGCAGCCAGCATCATATCTCGATCATGTTCGACAACGAATACAGTGTTACCAATATCTCTTAATCTTAACAACATCTCAGTAAGACGATGGTTATCTCTTTGATGTAGCCCAATACTCGGTTCGTCCAGAATATACATCACTCCTACAAGTCCGCTACCTATCTGACTGGCTAACCTAATCCTTTGAGATTCACCACCCGATAATGAGGGAGCACGACGGTCGAGTGTAAGATAATGAAGACCGACATTGAGAAGGAATGTAAGACGATTACCGATCTCCTTGAGTAGTTCTTCTGCGATCAGTTTTCTGTTGCCGTCAAGCTTGAGTTCTTCAAAGAAAGATTTCAATCCCGAAATAGTTTTATGAGATAAGGCGACGATAGTTTCTTCGCCAATATAGACCGATTGTGTCTCTTTACGCAACTTATTACCCTGACAATCTTCACACGGCTTATCAGAGATGAACTGTAGGTACCAACGTCGCATTCCTTCCGAAGAGGTTTCATGCATACGGCGTTTCATTGTGGGGATAATACCCTCGAATTTAACCATGTACTCACCGTGTCCGTGTCGGCTTTCCCAGATGGTCTTTATCCGCTTTCCCTTTGAGCCATATAGCAAGATATCTTTGATTTCCGGAGATAACTTGACCCATGGAGTTTGCAGTGAAAAGTTATAAGATTGAGCAAGATTGACCAAAATACGTAAATTCCAAGAGTGTTTTTTATCTTCTAATTTACCCCAAGGGGCGACAGCTCCTTCCATAATTGACAGTTCCGGTCTGTGAACAATCAGATCAGGATCAAATTCGAGAGTAGTACCGAGCCCATGGCAGGAAGGGCACATACCCAACGGACTGTTAAAAGAAAAATGCTGAGGAGTTAATTCAGCAAAGCTGATCCCGCAAACATTACAGGCGTTAGTTTCGGACATGATCTCCGTTTCATCTGTATCGGCATTTCTAATCTTGATATAACCATCAGCTACTCTCAGAGCAGTTTCTAATGAATCGGTCAGTCTTGTTTCGACACCCTCTTTAATAATTAGACGATCAATTACTATATCAATGTTATGTTTGCTTTTTTTGTCGAGATTGATCTCCTCAGATAATTCCCGCATCTTGCCATTTATAATGACTCTGACAAATCCTTCCTGCCTTATTTTATCCAACTCTTCTTTATGTTCACCTTTGCGGTTTTGGATAACAGGAGCTAAGATCAAGAGTTTTGTCTTATCAGGGAGAGTCATGATCTTTTCTACCATTTGATCTACTGTCTGAGATGAGATCTCTCTACCACATTGATAGCAATGCTGAATCCCGATACGAGCAAAGAGAACCCTTAAATAATCATATATTTCTGTAACTGTGCCGACAGTGGAACGGGGATTTTTACTGGCTGCTTTCTGCTCTATGGAAATAGCCGGAGAGAGACCCTCTATATAGTCAACCTTTGGTTTCTCCATCTGCTCTAAAAACTGCCGGGCATAAGCAGATAATGATTCAACATAACGTCTTTGTCCTTCAGCATAGAGTGTATCGAAAGCCAGAGATGACTTTCCTGAACCGGAAACACCGGTAAAGACTATTAGCTTGTTACGGGGAATAACAAGGTCAATATCCTTCAAATTGTGTTCTGCAGCGCCTTTGATAACAATAGTTTCTTTCATCTTATGGTCTGATTATTCTTGAATTTAACAAGGTATCCTTTTCAGCAGTTCTTCTATGTCAAGGAAAAAGCAGCAAGCAGTTTGATAAGATATTAAACATTAGCACTTGACTTATATTAGATAATCTGAGATAAAGAATTCAGTAGAGTTAATGGACAAGGAAGTATCAGCTATGGGAGAGCAAGGGAACGCTTTACATTTTGTCTGTACCCACGATGAAGCAGAAGAACTGATTAATAGTTACCATGATTTCTGGATTTCAAACTGCGGTTGCCGTGAAGAGAAAGGAAAATGTCATCAATCGAGAAAGGATGTCTGCCTTGACTTCAGTGGCACTTTTGGAGGGACTGGTAGTAATTATCATCATGTAGATCAGGATTTCGTAGATGATTTGCTGCAAGATGCTCATGATAAAAAGCTAGTAACCCGTCCTTACCGCGATTTTGAAACTAAGACAAAAACCCAGGGAATCTGCTTTTGCTGCAATGATTGTTGCAGCTATTTTTTAAAACAAGACGAGGTTTGTGATAAAGGTAAGTATATCGAAGACACCGATTATGATTGTTGTTCGGATTGTGGGCTCTGTGTTGATGTTTGCTATTTCAAAGCGAGGATGATTAATGATAAGGGAAATCTTGAAGTTGACAGGGACAAGTGTTACGGGTGTGGTTTATGTTTTCAGATTTGTCCCGTTGAGTGTATTGAGATGATTAAACGCTAATCTGAAATCTTAGCGGATAAATTGTCTGATAGTAGCTTTAAGTCTTTCCAGTTCAAAAGGTTTTATCAGGTATCCATCTGCCTTAGTTGTCATAGCGTCTTCTTGAGATTTAGTTGGTCTGTATCCTGTTATAATCAGCACTGGTGTCTTGGGAGATGTTACTTTAATATTTTTCATCACCTCTGTGCCGGAAATACCCGGAGGCATATAAAGGTCAGTTATAACAAGATCCATTCTCTGTTTTCTGAAAAGCTCGAGAGCTGTTTTGCCATCAGATGCTTCCACAACATTATAACCTAATCCGGTAAGGAATTCACTAAGTACTGATCGTACTCCTTCCTCATCGTCGACAAGAAGAATTGTTTTAGTCAAGATCACCTCTCTTTTTATTTTTGTATATTATAGTACAAGATAGATTTTTTGTCAAGACAAAAGTTAATCAGGATTCTTCAAGATGTAGTTCAAACAGCAGATTGCAAATAATGTGAGTAAAACATTTATCAAGGTTTATGCTTAAGATTAGTAGTTTCTTTGTTTATATTATAGCGGGAAGTTATTACTAAAATGCTTATCGATGTGATCGAATATAACGTCAAGATCACGGACCACATTTTTCCCGTGCAGCTCTAATAGAATAGTCATTTTTTTTGTTTTCTCTTTTTCGTAACCTATGGGTGACTAAGGATTGAAGAGGGGATATTACCTTCTTGGTTAAGAAGAAAAAAGATACAGCTAATTTTGGTAGATTAAGATAGAGTTAACTAATATCTATCAGGCTTCAAAATTAGTAGAAACAATTTGATTTTCTGATTTCTAAACAAACATCTAGTCCTGGAAGAGGACTTCTACTTGTTCAAAGACAGTTTGGATTGCTTTTTCTTGCTTATCGGGGGGGGAGGGCGTATTTTCTTAAAACTCGTTTTACTATTACTCTTATCTGAGCACGGGCATTATCACGCATAATCCAATCAAAAGATACACTTCTTCTGACTGCCTGAACAAGTTCCTGGCAATTATCTTCAAGGTTTCGTCCCCGAGAACATAAGCTGCTTCAATTAGCCGGTTCTGGTTATTTATTCATCTTTATGATAAACAAAAATAACGTGCACTAGATTTGGGAATTTTAGAGCATGTCTGGATTCAAAAAAACATGTCCATGAATTGGACAGGTACTGATAAAGTGTCCAATAAGTCCATAAAATTGGATCTGTTTTTAAGACTAAAAAATAATGAATTTTCCCAGAAAAGAGTTTTTTGTGACGCAATATATAGTAGAGACAGAATAAAATATTCATGGTGAACAAGTAAGTGTCGAGTTGTTAGGGCAAGGTACACGCATATTGCATAGAGCTAAGGGGGCTTGTGATTTTGTTTTGATCACCATTCGATACAATTTCCGTTAGTAAAACAAGAAGCATTTTGGAAATCACTCAGGATAACAAAACGATTTATTGATTATTGACAGCATTAATCCGGGAAATACTCAGGGTTACACAGGATGAGAAAACAAATGGCATGGATTTTTTACTTAGTTACTCTATTAGGCAACTAAATAGAAGTAACTGATTTAGCATGTTTCAAGAAAAACATGAGTGGATGGTATTAAACAAAGTTATTGACAAAATAGGTTTTCTGCCAGCTTTTTAACTCCGATTAATAGTAAGAGAGAAGAGGAGTCAGCAATGGGTGGTAATTACGATGATATGAAGAAAAAGTACGAAGAGATGGTTTCCAAGGCATTAGAGAGATTTCCAGAGAGATGTGAAGATTTTTATACTGCGTCTGATACACCGGTAAAGAGATTATACACACCAGAAGATACCGAAAAAATTGACTATCCCGAAGATTTGGGTTTTCCGGGGTTCTATCCTTTCACTCGTGGTGTGCAGCCGACAATGTATCGGGGTAGATTTTGGACTATGCGGCAATATGCCGGTTTTGGCACTGCTGTGGAGTCAAATCGTCGCTATAAATTTCTCTTGGAGAAGGGACAAACCGGTTTAAGTATTGCTTTTGACCTGCCGACACAGATGGGCTATGATAGTGACCATTTAATGAGTGCCGGGGAGGTTGGCAAGGTTGGTGTGGCTATTGATTCTTTAGAGGACATGGAGGTTCTCTTTGATGGCATTCCTCTCGACAAAGTCTCGACATCAATGACTATTAATGCCCCGGCAGCAGTTCTTTTGGCGATGTATATAGCAGTAGGGGAGAAGCAGGGTGTAAAGAGCGAAGACTTAAACGGAACGATCCAAAACGACATCTTGAAAGAATATATTGCCCGGGGTACTTATATCTTCCCACCACAACCTTCAATGCGGCTGATTACCGATATCTTTGCTTACTGTGCTGATAAGGTGCCTAAATGGAATACGATCTCTATTTCCGGCTATCATATCAGAGAGGCAGGTTCTACTGCTATTCAGGAAGTTGCCTTTACTCTGGCAGATGGTATAGAATATGTCAAAGCAGCTGTCAATAGCGGACTAAATATTGATCAATTTGCTCCCCGTTTATCCTTCTTTTTTAATTCACATAACGATCTGTTGGAAGAAGTTGCTAAATTCAGAGCTGCCAGATATCTCTGGTCGAAGATAATGAAAGAGAAGTTCGGAGCGAAAGATCCCAAGTCGATGATGCTCCGCTTCCATACTCAAACAGCAGGCTGTACTCTAACCGCTCAACAACCTGACAATAACATTATCAGAGTAGCTATTCAAGCATTAGCAGCAGTATTAGGTGGTACTCAATCTCTGCATACCAATTCAAAGGACGAAGCTTTGGCACTACCGAGTGAGCATTCTGTTCAGATAGCATTAAGAACACAGCAGGTGATAGCCCATGAAAGCGGGGTGACCAATACTGTCGATCCTCTTGCTGGATCTTATTATGTTGAATCCCTGACTAAAGATATCGAACAGAAAGCGGAAGAGATCATCAATAAAATTGATGAAATGGGTGGTATGATCAAGGCGATAGAGATGGGCTTTCCTCAAAAACAGATCCAAAACAGTGCCTACGATTACCAAAAGTCAATTGAAAACAAAAAACGAATAATAGTTGGTGTAAATAGTCATCGTATCGAAGAGACTCTCAAACCTGAACTGCTGAAAGTAGATCAACATATAGCTGATCAGCAGACAGAAAGACTGGCTGATCTGAAGAAGAGACGTGATAACGATCTGGTAATCGAAAGATTGGAAAAAATCAAAACTGCAGCCCACAGTAATGAGAATCTGATGCCTCATATTCTGGATGCTGTGAAAGTATATGCTACACTAGGAGAGATCTGTAATATCTTGCGGGAAGAGTTTGGAGAATACAGAGAAAACGTCGTTCTGTAAAAGTGAATGACACGAATATTAGTCCAGGAAAAAACACAAAAAAAACTCGAATAACACAAAAAAAAGTATAAACACTAAGAAAAAGAATTTAGGCGCTAAGTTTTAATTAGTGCCGATTTGTGGAAGTATTTGTGTATATTTATGAAGAAAAAATGGTCGGGATGACTAGATTTGAACTAGCGACCTTTCGGTCCCGAACCGAACGCGCTACCAAGCTGCGCTACATCCCGACGCAGACTCAGCAAAAAAAAAATCACTAATCTTGTCAATAACTCTTGATTGGACGTTTATCTACTATCGTTCTCATTTATCATGAGACATTATTGTTGAGGATTTGTTTCGATGTATCTCTGCTTGACAAGGGAAGTGAAGAATATTTATTGAAACGATGATATAAATGATTTAAGAAGCAGAATTTGAAAGGAAATCATAAAAATTTGTGTCATAACTTGAAATACTATTTAGGGAGTTGACTATGGTAAAGGTAGGAGTTATTGGTGTAGGTCATTTAGGACAGCATCATGCCAGAATTTTCAGAGAGATAGCTAACTGTCAATTAGTTGGTATCTATGATCAGAATGTAGCAAGAGCAGCAGAAATTTCTGAGCGATATAGTGTTAAAGCTTATCCTTCTTATGAGTCATTGTTAGATGATATTGAGGCAATCGATATTGCTGTAACAACGACTCATCATTACCGATTAGCCAAGATAGCATTACAAAAAGGGAAACATCTCTTTATAGAGAAACCGATTACCTCTAATTTTGAAGAGGCGGAGGAATTGGTAAACCTAGCAAAGGAGACAAACCTGAAAATTCAGGTCGGGCATATTGAGAGATTCAATCCTATTGTATTGAAAATAGCCGATGAGATTAATGATCCGATGTTTATCGAATCACATCGCCTGGCTCCCTTCACACCTCGTGGTAGCGATGTTTCAGTAGTACTAGATTTGATGATACATGATATTGATCTGATCCTTAGCTTTGTAAACAGTAATCTGCGTGATATTCGAGCTAGTGGGGTATGTATCCTAACACCTAATATCGATATTGCCAATGCTCGTCTGGAATTTGATAATGGAGCAATTGCCAATGTTACAGCGAGTAGAGTCTCTCTGAAAAGAGAACGGAAGATTCGCTTCTTTCAAAAAAATGCCTATCTCTCGCTGGATTTTCAGAATAAGAAGGTGACTGTTCTGAAAAAGTCGAAGGATCTGCAAAAGATCTTACCGGAAATATTACTGGGGAATAGGCCATTAAATACCGACGAATTAGTAGATTTACGGGAGATTGATGCTTCTGATATCACCAAAGATGCTCTCACTTTAGAATTGGAGTCTTTTGTTGAGGCAATAGCTAATGATAAAAAGCCGGCGGTTGACGGAGAAGCAGGTATGAAGGCGTTGAAAATTGCTTTGAGTATAATGGACAAGATTCAGATCAGAGAAATGAAGGAGTAATTACGGAGAATATGAAAACAGTTCTTATAAAGGATATAAAAAATCATCTCGGAGAAGAGATTAGCATACGTGGTTGGGTCAGAAACATCCGATCATCAGGGAAATTACAGTTTATTATCATCCGAGACGGCTCGGCTGAGATTCAGTGTGTGGCTTTCTTACCTGATCTAGGTGAAGAAAAATTTGCTCTGGCTGCCAAACTTACTCTGGAGTCATCTCTCAAGGTATGCGGAATACCGAAAGAGCATCCTAAACAGAAGGATGTCTATGAATTGGCGATAACGGATATCAAGATCGTCCAGATCACTGAAGATTATCCAATATCTAAAAAAGAACATGGACCGGATTTTTTATTATCAAATAGACATCTTTGGTTAAGGTCTTCACGCCAATGGGCTCTGATGCGGCTCAGACACAGCATCTACTTTGCAATCTGTGAATATCTGAATCAAAACGGATTTTACCGCTTTGATTCTCCAATCTTAACACCCAATGCCTGTGAAGGTACTACAACACTCTTTCAAGTTCCCTATTTCGATGAAGGTTATGCTTATTTGTCTCAATCTGGTCAGCTTTATTTGGAAACGGGTATTACCAGTCTCGGCAGGGTATATGATTTTGGTCCGGTCTTTCGGGCTGAGAAATCAAAAACCAGAAAGCATTTAACCGAATTCTGGATGATGGATGCCGAAGCTGCCTTTGTAGAGCATGAAGAAAATATGCAGATCCAAGAGGAGTTGATCAGATTTGTTATCAGAAGTGTTATAGAAACCAACTTAACCGATTTGGAATTGCTCGGTAGGGATGTTGAAAGATTAAAAAAAGCCGATGCTCCATTTAGGAGAATGACTCATCAAGAGGCAATTGAGTTCGTGAATAAACGAGGAGCCAAATTGGGCGATAAGGATGATTTTGGTGCACAGGAAGAGGTAATGCTGACTGAAAATTCTGATGTGCCTTTATTTGTCGAAAGATGGCCTAAAGAGACCAAGGCGTTCTATATGAAGAGAGATCCGCAAGATGCTAATATTGTGTTAGGAAATGATCTGTTGGCACCAGAAGGATTCGGAGAGATTATAGGTGGTTCACAAAGAGAAGATGATTATGAGATCCTGAAGGGGCGCATGGTAGATGAAAAGATGCCTTTGGAACCTTATCAATGGTATCTGGATCTTCGTTTGTACGGCTCGGTGCCTCACAGTGGATTTGGGATTGGATTAGAGCGCTTTATTGGTTGGATATCGGGAGTAACTCATATCAGAGAGGTTATTCCTTTCCCGCGAATGATCTATCGTATCTATCCATAAGAGAATGATGATGAATATCTATTTCTTGATCGCCATATTAGTTTTACAACTTCTATCACTCCTGATTATATTGATGCTTTTTTTTAGAAAAGAAAAGCAAGATCTGTCTGAAATATCCTATAAACTTAGCAGTTTTGAATCACAGCTGGAAAAAACATATAATCTGCTTAGAGAAGAGTTGGGTCGCAATCGAGAAGAATTCAGCAATAGTGCTCGTCATCTTAGAGAAGAGACTAACAACTCAATAAAGTTGTTTCAAGAGACATTTATTTCCAGAATGAATGATGTCTTAACCAGTCAAAAGTCACAAATGAATGAGTTTTCGGAAAAACTAGATAAAACCGGCAAGACGATAGAAGACCGGCTGGAAAAGATGAGAGCAACAATTGAAGTACAGCTTAAAAGTTTGCAGGAAGAAAACAGTAAAAAACTCGATGAAATGCGAAATGTGGTAGATGAAAAACTACAAAGTACCCTGGAAAAGAGGTTGGGTGAATCGTTCAAACAAGTTAGCGAAAGACTGGAACAGGTACATCAGGGTCTGGGTGATATGAAAAATCTTGCTGCTGGTGTCGGGGATCTGAAAAAAGTGCTCTCTAATGTCAAAACAAGGGGCATATTGGGTGAATATCAATTGGAAAACCTTTTAGAACAGCTTTTTAGCCCCGAACAGTACGAAAAAGAGGTCAGGATTGTTGAAGGAAGTAGTAATCGTGTAGATTTTGCTATTAAATTACCCGGACGAGAAGATAGCAATCAATGTGTCTATCTCCCTGTTGATGCCAAATTTCCTCTCGATGATTTTTATATGCTGCAAGATGCTTATGAATTAGGGAATGTTGATTTGATTGATGAGAAGAGAAAGGCATTAGGTCAAAAGATTAAATCTTTTGCCAAAGATATCAGTGAGAAGTATATTCATCCTCCGCAAACTACAGATTTTGCTATTCTTTTTCTCCCCTCCGAAGGTGTGTTTGCTGAAATTCTGGGGAAAACAGATCTATTCGATGTAATTCTACGTGAATACAGGGTATTAATATCAGGTCCGACAACATTAGCTGCTTTTCTTAACAGCTTACAAATGGGTTTTAGAACCTTGGCTATCCAGAAGCGTTCCAGTGAAGTATGGCAACTTCTCGGTTCAGTAAAGAGAGAGTTTAGTAAATTTGGTGATATCCTCAAAAAGGCACAAAGAAATATTAATACTGCCGGACAGGATCTGGAAACTCTTATCGGGACAAGAACCCGCGCCATAGAACGAAAGCTTCGTGATGTACAGGAATTACCAACAAATGTGGTAGAAGAAATCTCGACAGAGTCTCTGGAAGAAGAAGAGGAAATAGAAGATAATAAAGAAGATATTTAATTAGTTCTAACTTTAACAGTTAACTTCAGTTAACTAAGTTTTTTAGGATAGCTTTCAGGAATATTTTTTCATAACACCTACATTATTAGCACTCTCAATTTTAGTTTGACAATTTTCCTCTCCAATATTATTTTGTCTATAGATTAGCAATCAATAAACAAGAGTGCTAAGTTGAGGACTGATATGAAAAAGAATGAAATACGCGAACTGAAAGCTCTGACTCATTTAATAGAAGAGTATATTGAGAGTAATGAGCCGGTATCTTCGCGGTTGTTGTGTGAGAAGTATCTTCCGGAGGTAAGTCCTGCAACAATCAGGATAGACTTACATAAGTTAGAGCAGAAGAGATTCATCTTTCAACCTCATACATCAGCTGGAAGAATACCGACCTTAGCCGGTTATCGCTATTACATTAATGGATTAGATAAAAAATTGGCTAAGTTACCTTATGACAAAGAAGATTTACTTCGTCGTGTATTGATCTCCAATTATCGGGATACAGTAAGTGCTTTGCACTACATAATGCAGATCTTGGCCAAAGAGACTGATCAATTGAGTTTCATAGCTGAACCGGAAATAGCTTATGGTGTCTTAGAGAACTTAGAGGTCTTTAAGATAGGGAGCAATAAATTACTGTTTGTCGTGAGTCTCGATTCGGGAGTAGATAAAACAGTTATCATTAATTGCGGATATGAAATATCCGAACAGCAGTTAAAAGCTTTGGTGAGATATGTTAATGAAAGCTTATCGGGTTTACGGATTCATGACATTCAACACAAATATATAGAAGAGATGGCAGATAAAATGGGAGAGGTTAATTTCATATTCAGCCGTTTCTTACAGGAATTTCAAAGAGCTTTAACTGAGATGAGTAGTTATTATATACATTTCGAGGCAAGCATTTCGTTTCTAAATCAACCTGAGTTCAATACAAAAGAGGAAATTCTCAGCTTTCTGGGGTTAACTCAAAGGCAGGACTTATTGGTCAATATGATGCATCGCAAGATCGGTGATAAGCCATTTGAGGTCTTATTAGGTGAAGATTTGGGACGGAAAGAATGGTTTAATTACGTTATTGTTTTTTCTCGTTATGAACTATTCGGTATTCCGGGTTACCTTGGTATCATAGCACCGGTTAGGATGAATTATCAGAAGAATATTCCTATTATCCGAGATATGGCAAAGATCATCACTGAGGTTACGAAAAAGGGTATGATAGTACCGAAATTTAATGAATTTCACAAGGAGAAAATTTATGAGCAGAAAGAAAAAAGAAATACCCGTAAACCAAGAAGCACTAAAAGCAAGAAGTGAAAAAAATGAGATAGAAAGTGCTGCAGAATTCGCTGAAGAAACAGAAGATAAATCAGAAGGGAGAATAAAGGAGTTGGAAAGTAAGATTATAGATTTGGAAAAAGAGAAAAATGATGCAAATGATAAGTATCTCCGAACCTTAGCAGAATTCGAGAATTTCAGAAGACGTTCTGCTCAAGAACGTATCAATTGGATAAAAAATGCCAATGAGTCGCTCATACTTAAGATGTGTGACGTCTTAGATGATTTTGAACGAGCATTTGAGAATCATCCTTTATTAGAGAACTCAGATAATCTCTATCAAGGAATAGGAGCGATCTATCGCAAATTACTGTCAGTAATGAAGTCTGAAGGGGTAGCTAAGATAGAAACGGATGATATGGAGTTTGATCCTATGTATCACGATGCTGTAACCTATACCCCTTCAGATTTAGAGAAGGACAGGATAGTTTCGGTCATACAGAATGGTTATATAATGAATAATAAGGTAATACGACCTGCAAAGGTTGTTCTCTCTTCAGGTGAGTTAGTGCCGGAAAGTATAACTGATCCTCAAAGCGAAAATAATCAAGAAGAATAAAAATTAGGATAAGATAATAAGGAGGAATTATGGGAAAAATAATCGGAATTGATCTAGGGACTACCAATTCCTGTGTTAGTGTAATGGAAGGTGGTAAGCCTGTAGTCATAGAAAATGCTGAAGGAACAAGAACTACACCATCAGTAGTTGCA
This sequence comes from Candidatus Cloacimonadota bacterium, assembly GCA_019429305.1. NCBI lineage: Bacteria > Pseudomonadati > Candidatus Cloacimonadota > Candidatus Cloacimonadota bacterium. The sequence goes on along the minus strand of JAHYIR010000021.1, from coordinate 9,885 downwards.
TTTACCAAAGATGGACAAAGACTGGTAGGGCAGTTGGCTAAACGACAAGCAATAACCAACCCCAAAAATACAGTTTATTCAATTAAACGTTTTATGGGACGTAAACTTGATGAAGTTAGCGAAGAGAAGAAAACAGTTAGTTATGATATTCGCTCAGATAAGAATGGTGAAGTGGTAATTCATGTGGATTCGGAAAACAAAGATTATACACCTCAACAGATATCAGCAATGATATTGCAGAAGATGAAAGAGACTGCTGAATCACATTTGGGTGAAAAGGTAACAGAAGCAGTGATCACCGTACCTGCCTATTTTAATGATGCCCAACGTCAGGCAACAAAAGATGCGGGTGTAATCGCCGGTTTGGAAGTAAAGAGGATCATCAATGAACCTACTGCAGCAGCTCTTGCTTATGGGTTGCAGAACAAGAAAGAGGAGAAAGTTGCTGTGTATGATCTTGGTGGCGGTACATTTGATATCTCTATCCTTGATGTTGCTGAAGGCGTAGTTGAAGTGCTATCAACTAATGGAGATACCCATTTAGGTGGTGATGATTTTGACCAAAGGGTAATGAAATGGATCTTAAGTGAATTCAAGAAACAGGAAGGGATTGATCTGACTAAAGACCCGATGGCAATGCAACGTATCCGAGAAGCATCAGAGAAAGCTAAGATAGAACTATCCGGAACACAGAGTACAGATATTAATCTGCCCTATATAACTGCAGATGCTAATGGACCTAAACACCTCAATTTGACTCTGTCCCGTTCTGAATTCAACAGAATGATAACTGATCTGATTGAACGATCGATAGAACCATGTAAATTGGCTCTTAAAGATGCAAAACTTTCAGCTTCCGATATTGACGAGATTCTATTAGTTGGTGGAAGTACTAGAGTGCCGGCAGTTTATGAAGCAGTAGAAAAGTTCTTTGGTAAGAAACCGAACAAAAATGTTAATCCTGACGAAGTAGTTGCAGTAGGAGCTGGAATTCAGGGTGGTATCCTTTCCGGTGATGAAGACTTGAAAGATATTCTGTTACTGGATGTTACACCGCTATCACTCGGTATCGAAACACTTGGTGGTGTAATGACCAGTCTTATTGATAGAAACACAACAATTCCAACGAAGAAGAGTCAAATATTCTCAACTGCAGCCGATAATCAAACAGCTGTTTCTATTCATGTTCTACAGGGCGAAAGGCCAATGGCAAATGACAATAGAACTTTAGGTAGATTCGATCTAATTGGCATTCCGGCAGCACCAAGAGGTCTTCCTCAAATAGAAGTTACTTTTGATATTGATGCCAATGGTATCTTGCATGTCAGTGCTAAAGATAAAGGAACCGGTAAAGAGCAGTCAATCCGTATCGAAAGAACAGGATCACTCAGTCAAGATGAGATAGATAAGATGGTCAAAGAAGCCGAAGCTCATGCAGAAGATGATAAACAACGTAAGGAAACAATTCAGGCAAAGAATGAATTAGATACATTAATCTTTTCATCTGAAAAGAGTCTTAATGACTATGGCGATAAACTTGAGGAAGCAGATAAGCAGAGCATCGAAGAAGCCATAAAAGAGGCAAAAGAGGTCTATGAAAAGGGTACAACCAAAGAAGAGTTTGAAAAAACCAAAGATGATTTAGCAAAAAAAGCTCAGAAACTCGGTGAGATAGTCTATCAACATATGCAACAGCAACAAGCACAAGCTCAAGGACAACCAGGCAGCGAATCTATGCATCAAGAAGAACCTGCTCAAGAAGCGAGTGAAGATAAAGGACCAGTAGATGCAGACTATGAAGTAGTTGATGATGACAAATAAATAACCTGGAATTTATACAGCACCTGATTTGATTATGATATATGATTTAACATCAATCAGGTGCTGTCTGTTGAGGAGGATAAGTAACTAATGGCAAAACGAGATTATTACGAAGTATTGGGAGTGGATAAGAACGCTGAGCCCTCGGAAATTAAGAAAGCATATCGTAAGTTGGCAATGAAGTATCATCCAGATAAAAATAAGGATGATAAAGGGGCAGAAGAAAAGTTCAAAGAGGCATCAGAAGCTTATGAAGTTCTTAGTGATTCAGAAAAAAGAAAGACTTATGATCAATATGGTCATGCAGGTTTAGAGGGAATGTTCAGCAATGGTGGATTTACTTGGCGTGATTTTACCCATGCTTCGGAATTCTCGGATATCTTTGGAGACGGGTTTAGCAGTATTTTTGATATTTTCTTTGGTAATGGTTTCAGCAGATCGTCGAGACGAGAAAGAGTTTCCCAAGGTGAGGATCTGAAGATATCTATGTCTCTTAGTTTAAAAGAGATAGCTAGTGGAGTAGAAAAGAATATCAAACTCAATACCATGGATAACTGTGAAACCTGTAACGGAACAGGTTCTGCTGATGGAGAAACTGCAACCTGTAATCAATGTCATGGATCTGGACAGGTCAGACAAATGCAGAGGTCACTGTTCGGGAATATGACAACAATTGTTACTTGTCCGTCCTGTAAAGGTGAAGGCAAAATAATTAAAAACCGCTGTAATAAATGTCAAGGTGAGGGGAGAGTATCAAAGGTTAAAAATGTGAAGATCAACATCCCGGCTGGTATTTCAGAAGGTCAGCATCTTCGCATGAGAGGTTATGGAAACAAAGGGAAAAGAGGTGGTCCTAATGGAGATCTGATTGTTCTCATTCATGAGAAAGAGGACGATACTTTCGAAAGAAGGGGAGAACACCTTTTCTTAGGTTATCCTATCACATTTTCACAAGCAGCATTAGGGGCTGAAATACTTGTACCTACTCTAACCGGCAAAATCAAAATGAAGGTTCCTGCAGGGACCCAGACCGGTGAGATTTTTCGTTTAAAAGGACAAGGATTGACAATCCTCAACCGCAACTCAAAGGGTGATCTCTTTGTTCGGGTTGTGATTCAAACACCTACTAAACTGAGCAGAGCAGAGAAAGAATTATTAGAAAAATTGGCGGCTTATGATAAGGATAAGAAATTAGTGCCCGGTAAGAAGATCATAGACAAAATCAGAGATTGGATCTAATATGCCCTGTTTTTATACTCCGCAACTTGTTCTCGGAATGAAGAATTTAACTATAGAGGGAGAAGAGTATCACCATATTGTTAATGTTTTTCGCAAAAAGCAAGAAGATCAAATTTTATTAACCAACGGTAGAGGGTTGCTAACAACAGCTTTGATTGATACTATCGAAAAAAAAAGTTTATTAGTTAAAACAATTTCAAGTCAACAAAAAGAAAAGAGTAAACCAACTATAGCTGTCGGTTTTTCATTACTAAGGAACAAAAATGATCATTTTGTGATTGAGAAACTGACAGAATTGGGAGTCAGTGAGTTTTATCCGTTTATGAGTCAGTATTCTGGAAGAACAGCAAGTGAAAATACAAGAGAAAAATTCAATAAGACAGCTATTGCTGCGATTAAACAATGCGATAATCCATTTCTCCCTATTATAAAAGAGGTTGAAGGTTTAGAGAAGACTATAGAATTGCTACTATCTGATGGTTGTATGGTGCTGGCAGCACAAGAAAGGGAAACGAGTAACATACTTAATGACTGTTTCAATGATTCATTCCCGGAAAAGATTGCCCTTATTTTCGGACCTGAAGGGGGATTTTCAGATGAAGAATTGGAACTTTTTAAAGCAATGAATGTAAATAGCTTCACAATATGTAGCCATATATTAAGAGCAGAAACTGCTGCTATTGCAGGCGTTTCTCAATTGCTCTTAACAATCAAAAAAAAGTATCCAGAGTATTTTTAACTCATCTAACAATAGATTTTTTTACTGAATTTTGACACCTTAATAGTAGGCTTACTGTGACAGTCTCCTCACCATTTTTCTGAATTCTTCATAATTATCGTGGAGTCTCTTCATAAATTTATTCTGAGAGAAGTGCTCACTATCCGCTAAATATTTAGAAACGACTTTTTCAGCAGCAGCTTTACCAACTTCGAAGAACTTTTCTGCCTCTTTCAAATCCCAAAAATCAAGGTCTTCATCATAGGCAGATATATAAATATCCGGTTTGGTTTTGAAGATGGCATCTAAGACGGTAGCACTTTGACTATAAAAATTTGTTTGAAAGAAGATATCAAGAACTTTGGGTATTTCTTCATCATCCTTGCTTTGCTCAAATTCAAATACTTCATATTTTGCTGGTGCAGGGGGTAGAACACTACAGGCAACAGTTAGTCCTTTGTCGAAGAAATAATTGGCAAATTTTATTGGTAGTGGGTGTTCGATAAAACCATCTACAAGAAGATATTTACCATATTGAAATGGTTGGAAAATGAATGGAAGAGAAGAACTGGCACGGAGTGCTTTAGCTAAAGAGCCCTTATCAAATAAAATGCTCCTTTTACTTCTCAAATCAAAAGCAACTGCAGCGAAAGGAATCTTACAGTGCTCAATGTTACAGTCCCGTGTTTTCTCCTCAAAGAACTCGAGAATTCCTTTCCCATCAATGACACCACTCGTCTTAAATTTAGGTTTAAAGATAGAGATCAATTTCACGATATTAAAAGATTCGGGAATTCCTAACATCTCCTCAGGAGTATAACCATAAGCATATAGGCCACCAACTATGGCACCCATACTTGTTCCGATGATAGATTTTATATGGAAATGTTTTTCTAATACTGATAAAATGCCAATATGAGCTAATCCTCTTGCGGAACCACCACTTAAGACAAGATTGATTTCTTTTTTGTTCTCCATTTGTTACTCCATCTTTATAACAACTCTACAAACATTCTATTGAGTGTTAGTTACTTGTCAATATTTAGAAAAATTAATCAGCATATTAAGTATTGAATTTATCAAGTAATCGCCTATAGAATCGAGAATATCGCTAATATGAAGGAAATAGTTTGTTAAGAACTATTTAACCGATATATTATTATGAAGAGTTATAGTGCAAGGTGGTGATCTATATGAAAAAGGTTTTAATATACTGTACTCAAGGTTGTCCTTGGTGTATTAAGGTCATGGAGTATTTGAAGAGTAAAAATATTCCCTTTCAGGCAATTGATGTGTCTAAGGATAAAAAAGAAGCAGACATAATGTTCAAACGATCCGGACAACTAACAGTTCCTCAGATTTGGATTGACAGTAAATTGATAGTTGGTTTCGATAAAAACAAAATCAATAAGGAATTAGCACTCTAGTTCTTATTTTAGAGGTGTAGATGAAGAAGACAAGACTAATTTGGGAAGATGGACTCAGTTTTGCTGTCGAACAGGATAGCCAGAAATTTCATGTTGATGGCGATCCGGAGCATGGTGGAAAAGAGAAGGGACCACGACCAAAAACTCTTTTACTTACTGCTTTAGCGGGATGTTCAGGGATGGATGCTGTATCAATACTACAGAAAATGCGTATTCCGGAGTTCAAGTTAATAATTGATGTAGAAGGTGAAACAGTAACAGAACATCCTACTGTTTTTAAGGATATTAGTTTACTGTTTAGATTCGAAGGAAATGATCTACCGATTGATAAGTTAAAAAGAGCAGTTGAACTGGGAACAGAAAAATACTGTCCAGTTTATGCGATGTTAATAAAATCTGTACCGATAGAGACAAGAGTTTATTTAAACGGAAAGGAGGTTTGATAAGATGAGAAAATTGTCATTAGTAGTAATTATCCTAATGTTAGGAATAAGTTTTATTACCTGCGCTGAAACTAAAGCAGTTCAAGTAACCGATTTCACATTAAATGATTTAGATGGTAACCCTGTGACTATAAGTGAGCTTGATGGTTTGATCATTTTGGATTTTTGGGCTACTTGGTGTCCACCATGTAAGGTAGAAATTCCGTATTTACAGAGTTTTTACGAAGAATTTGGTGACCAGGGTTTATTCGTAGTTGGAATTAGCTCCGAAGAACCTGCAATACAAAAGAAATTTGTTGAGGACATGAAAAAAGAAGGGGTAGAGATGACTTATATTCTTTTAGTCGATGGCGATGGTGCTGTTACCCGTGAATATGGAATTAGAAGTATCCCTACAACAATATTTGTTAAATCGGATTTGACTCAGATAGAACGCGAAGTTGGTTTCCGTCCAGAATATGCTGCAAAATTCAGAGAAATAATCGAGAAGAATCTGCCCAAGAGATAACTATAGTTTAAGAGCTATTACTGTTTTCTCTAATCCAAGCTTTGATTCTTTGAAGGATTTGATCTCTAACTTCTCTAGTCTTTTTGAGTATATCTTCTTTATTCCCAGAGAAGTTAGAAGGATCTGGAAAGCTCCAGTGTAATCTTTGAACGGGACCGGGGAAAATAGGGCATCTTTCACTATTACCTTCGTCACAAACAGTAATAACAAAACTGAATAGTTCACTGCGACGGAAATAATCTAAAACGCTTTTAGTTTTGTTTCTACTGATATCATAATCTATTTCCTTCATAACTTCAACAACATAAGGATTCAAAGTGCCGGGTTCAAGTCCGGCACTTTCTGCCTCATATTCATCTTTTCCGAGGTCATTAAGAAAGGTTTCAGCCATTTGACTTCTAGCGGAATTATGTACACATATAAATAGAACTCTTTTTTTTTTCATCTCATTTACTTTTACTGACTTATTGTTAAAGTTTTATAAATAACAAAGAACTATTACTCATATAAGGAGTAATTCCATACCAGATTTCTTAATACATATGATACAGCCCAACCGGCAATTATTGCTGGCAGATATGAAGTAGAACCCAATTTGACTCTTTCTCTGCCACGCTTTAAAGAAGACAACTCTTCAACTTCAGTCTTTACTTCATACAGTATTAGTGGTTCTTCTGATGAATAGACAACAGGAATACCTCTGTCTATTCCTCTTTTATTAAGGTATTTTTTAACTCTTTTTGCCAAGGGGCATCCCTGGACATCATTAATATCTGCAAGATTAATTTTTGTTGGATCTACACGATTTGCTGCCCCCATACAAGAGATGATGCTTTGTTTATTATTGTAAGCAAATTCTAATAAACCCGACTTAGGTCCTAAAGAGTCTATAGCATCAATAATAAAATCAGCATCTTTGAGAACATTAACCCGATTTGTTGAGTCGCAGAAATCATTATAGGCGATAATCTTGGCTAATGGATTGATATCTTCAAGCCTTGCTTTTAGTGCCTCACATTTATATTGACCGATAGTGCTAATTAAAGCTGGGATTTGCCGGTTAATGTTTGAAGAGTTAATTCTATCAAAATCAATTATAATGAGAGTCCCAACACCGCTACGAGCTAACATTTCAGCAGCAAAAGATCCAACACCACCGAGCCCGACAATAGCAACAACAGATTTTTGAAGCTTTCTCATGCCCTTCTCTCCAAAGAGAAGAGCGGTTCTATTGAAGGCCGAGTTCAGGAACTTATCTTTCTGAAAGTGCTCCATTGTTTATCCATAAGATCTTCTTTATAGTATTCGCAGAGGTCAGAAATGCTGTCTATTAAGAAAGAGAGACCAGTCAAATAGTTAGCACTTTCAGGGGATTTCTGAAATGGAGAATCGGTTTCGAAAACTACTAGTCCACGTCTAATGATCCTTCTTATAACTGAATAAGCATCTTTGTTTTGAAGAATTTTATAACCCAGAGAGAAACCAATATCTAACCTACTGAGCATTTCAACTAGCTCTAAAGAACCGTTAAATCCGTGAATGAATCCTCTTATAGTTGGAAAATCATTTTTAAGGGTTTGATAGAGTTCATTATACCGATGTACTACATGAAAAACTACTGGAAGATCATATTTAACAGCTAACTCTAATTGCTGGTAGAGAATATTTTTTTGGTAGTTATGATTGTTCTTTCTGTTATCATAACCAACCTCACCGATACCCCAAAGTTTTTTATTTCGACACTGCTCAACAAGATAATCAAAGTCCTTGATATTGCTTTTATCGTAGAATGGGTGAATACCAGCAACCAGTTTGATCTCCGGATGAATATTATCAAGATGCCAGTCAATTTCATTTCTATTGAGAGCAGTGGATAAAAAGAGTTTTATATCATACTCATAAGCTTGATCTATTTCATCATCAAATGTCTCGGTTAATGGCTCATTACAGAGATGACAATGTCCGTCTATCCAACAATCATTTATCTCTCCTAGATTATTTCCATTAAACTTATTCATTATAGTTCTCCAACACTTATGAGTTTCATTAAATTGGATATATAGAGTCTCGCAGCCGTTTAGATGTCAATATGTTTTTATCTTATAGAGTAGTGTCTGGGAGCATAAAAGACATATAAATCTTTACTAAAGAGTTAGACGATATTTGTTGTTAAATTAATGAGATGAATAGTGAATAAAAAAAGCCATTGTTTATTAACAATGGCTCAATTATATGGTGCAGAAAGCGGGATTTGAACCCGCACACCCAGTTTTGGGCACAAGATCCTTAGTCTTGCGTGTCTGCCAATTCCACCATTTCTGCGATAGGTTATTCAGTAGGTGCCGGAACAGTTTCCGGTGCTGGCTGTGCTTGAGTAGTACCTTCTTCCGGAGCTACAGGGGGTAAATGCCCTTCTTCAGGTGTACCGTAGTCAGTAGCGGGTGGTACATGAGCAGGTGCCTCCTCTTGTATTTGCTGCAGAGCTCTTCCTCTTCTTTGGCTAGTCATAGCTCCTACATTCATAGCTAAAACTAAGGATGATATTACCCAAACAGCACCTAAAATTTTGGTCCATTTACTTAAAAATGCAGAAGCACCATGTGCTCCCAACATTGTACTGGCTGTTCCTCCGACTAATCCGTCCAGAGCACCGCCTTTACTCGATTGAGCAAGAATAATCATTACTAATGCAACCGAGATTATCACATGAATAATCAGTAAAAATATATACATTAAAGTCACTCCTGTGTATGCTAATATTCAATGATACAAACCACGAAATCTGGTTCTTGTGTCAATCATTTTTTTAAATTTCAGTTTCTTAGAACGTTTTATGAGCTAAGTTAATCGATAACTATTAAGAATCTTTCTGATAATTTTCTTGTCATTAATGTTAGCTGGAATAGAAAGGTGATTAGAGAAAGCCATGTAGGAGAAGGTTATGCAGAGATTATTGATTATTTCTATGATTTTGATTCTATTCGCTGTTTTATTAAGCGGGCAGATAACTTCAGATGTTGAAGATCATTATCAGATACTACGAGGAAAAGCTGTAGAGAATTTAGGAACGTTACCGATCGAGAAGGGGAATGAGCTTTTTGAATTATTAAATGAGTTTCCTGATGTTATCATGGCTTTTTTTCTGGCGTATGAAGAGAGTTCAAAACTCCTATTAGCAAATCCGCAAGATTTGGTCTCCCATCATTACAGAGTAAGGCAGCTCTGGGAGGAGTATAAAGATAAGTATTCGTTACCCTTTTTCTTATCTTATATAGCAAAAATTACTGTAACGGATGAGCGTATCACTCCTTATCGTGATCTCTTTGAAGAATATGGTTTATATCAACTGAAACAGCATTATCCCAACAAACGGGATTTAGTAATAGAATTAAATCTTTGGACAAGACGATTCATGACTTTCAAGCCAACTTCCGGACGTGATATGGCACCTTATGACATCTTGAAACGATCGAATATTGGCAGATGTGAAGAGATGCAAATTTTTTTCATTTCAGCAGCCAGATCAGTTGGCATCCCTGCCAGACCGGCAATGACTCCTTTATGGGCACATACCGATAATAATCATGCCTGGGTAGAAGTTTTTGTCGATGGTAAATGGAGCTACTTGGGGGCAGTAGAACCGGCATACGAAATAGACTATGCTTGGTTTTCAGCCAGTGCAGCAAAAGCAATAATGATTATGGCAACTGCTGCATTCCCTGCTGAAAA
>JAHYIR010000020.1 GCA_019429305.1 Candidatus Cloacimonadota bacterium | reverse complement strand
GTACTTCACACGTAATGCTCTTAAATTATCAGCTTTGTTATTACCGATTTTACGTGTATATCAGATCATTCTCTATCCGGTAAATCGTCCATCAGCTTGGATACTTGATAAGCTTTTAGGTGGGGAAGAGATCAGGTACTTCAAGGAACGCGATCTCAGGCGACTGATCAGGTTGCATATGGAGGCAGCTTCGACTGAAATTGATGTAGTTGAAGGACAAGGTGCTTTAAACTTTTTGGAAATAGATGATGTTCCTTTTAGGGAAGAGGGTGAATTAGTCGATCCGAAGAGTATTATACAAATCGATTTCAAGGATGATCGTCCAATTTTCCCTGATATAAAACCTTCTGCACAAGATGAATTCTTAAATAGCATTAATCAGTCAGGAAAAAAATGGATTGTAATTGTCAATTCGGATAAAGAGCCAAGATTATTGCTTAAGGCAGGCGACTTTACTCGAGAAGCACTTTTTCAATCTGAAAAATTCAGCCCTTATCGTCATTGCCATCGTCCAATTTTGGTGAAAGATGAAGAAGTCAAACTTGGTCAGCTAATCAGAAAATTTACTATGAAACAGGATAAGTCAGGTGATGATATAATCGAAAATGATGTCATTCTGCTCTGGGGTGAAGAGTCGAGAATTGTAACTGGTGAGGATCTTTTAGGACGTCTGTTAAGAAATATCGCTGCTACATCAGATTAAACTTTCTTTTTTTCTACTTATCAAAAATAACTTGATAGATTACGTTAATAAATTATTACATATCTCACAAAGGCCATATATTAAGAATTAGAGGGATGCTAATTATAACGATCAATATCTCTAAGGGGAGACCTAATTTCCAGTAATCGCTAAACTTATAACCTCCGGGTCCCATAACTAAAGTATTAGATTGATGCCCTATCGGTGTGAGAAAAGCCGAGGAAGCACCAACTGCAATCACCATCAAGAAAGGATCAAGAGAAACATTAAAACCCTGTGCGATGTTAATGGCAATAGGTGCCATTAATACTGCTGTTGCCGCATTGTTAATAATATCAGATAATAACATAGTAACGATCATAAGCAATGTCAAAACAAACCAAATAGGTAGTCCTGAACTGATGAGTAGTATTTGATCAGCTATCAGATCAGCTCCACCAGAGAGTTGTAAAGCAATGCCAACAGGAATCATTGCTCCTAATAATATTATGATAGACCAGTCAATATCATCATAGACCTCCCTGAAAGAGACTACTTTAGTTAGTACAATGAGAAGAGCTGCTAAAGTAAAAGCGATCTGAACGGGAAGTATTCCGGTAACGACAGCTAAAATTCCCAAACCGAAGATTCCTAAAGTAAGAGGGATTTTTTTCTGATATCCAATTCTCAGTCCCCTTTCAGCAAGGGGTAAGCAGCCGATGTTATTTATAGTGTCACTTAAATTGTGATTCCTTCCTTGTAGAAGTAGCACATCACCAGGGCGAAATTTTATATGATCCAATCGATTTCGGAGTCTTTTATTATTTCTCGCTACAGCAAGAAGATTGATCCCATATTTAGATCGCATATTCAAACTCGCTGCTGTTTTGCCGGCTAATTTAGAATCATTCATGACAATAGCTTCTCTGATAGCTATATCTTTCGAGCCAAGAGCATCTTTACGGAATTGTTTCCCGCCCATTAACTTGACTCCACTTATATCAACAAAAGTTCTAATACTATCAGAATCTGCTTCCAAAATTATGATATCGTTAAGTTTTAATACTTCCGAATTATCAGGGGCATGAATTCTTTGCTTACGACGAATTAAACCTAAGATAGTGATTTCGATATCTTTCATATCGTGAATATCAGCTATAGTTTTGCCTCGAATCTTAGACTCTTTGGTTACTCTCACTTCGGTTATATAGTCATCAATATGAAACGAATCCTCTTGTGAATCTTGTCCCTTTCTTTTAGGTAAGAGACGCCAACCAAGCAGTGATATGATTACTATACCGGAAACAACAAGAGGTAATCCGACAGGGGTAAAATCAAATAATCTAAAGGGTGTGCCTGTTACATCCTGCCTAAAAGTTGCAATAATGATATTGGGAGGGGTACCTATCATTGTCATCATACCACCTAAAAGTGAAGCAAAAGCAATAGGCATCAGTAAATAAGAGGGTGGATTACCACTTTTACGAGCCAAATGAATAGCTACCGGCATCATGATCGCTAAAGCTCCAACATTGTTCATGAAAGCAGAAGCTACTGCCACAACAATAGATAGAGCAAAGACCTGCAAAATGATACTTTTCCCCAGCTTCATAGTCCATCTACCGATTAGATCGATCAATCCTGAATTTTGCAGACCTTTGCTGATCACCATTACAGCAGCTACCGTGATAACAGCGGGATGACCAAAACCACTGAAAGCTTCTTCTGTGGGTATAATGCGAAAGATAGTTACTATGAATAGAGCTATCAAAGCAACAAAATCGTAGCGGATCTTACCCCAGACAAATAAGACCAAAGCCGCTCCAAGAGTAGCAAATACTATTACTTGATCCATTTTAGATCTAACTCCCTTTCATGATTAGAATAGATACTCAGTATAGCTAACTTTTTGTCAATATGATAAGTGAAGAAGGATAGATTAATCGTAAGGATAGTGAGAATATGAAAATTAGTTGTTGACTATTCTCTTTTAGTAACGAAGAATGTTTTAGAAACTAGCTTTAAGCTAACTTGATAAGTTAAACATAGGGAAACAAAAACAAACTTTTAGGATGTAAAAAATGATATTGGAGCAAACCAGTAAAACACCGGCTGTTGTTGGGATTGTTCCTAGAAAGCAAATTTGGGATATAGTTAAAAATGAACAATGGTATCATATACCTCAGAAATCTGCTCCCAAAAATGTTCATAGATACCAATATATAGCTTTTTACTTACCTTCAATATTTAAAAAGGAATTAAGATATAAAGTCATTTACTATGCTAAAGTACTAGATATTGAATTGGTTAAAAGAGGTGATTTGTTTCCAAATGAACCTCAGCACAAGAGAGTTCAGCAGCATTACTACAAATTTAAACTGGATAAATTACTTGAGCTACCAAAACCAATACCGAGTAAGAGATGGAGGTTTATAGTACATATTCCTACCAGTTTAGAAAGACTGTTTTCAGCTGAAGAGATTAATGATTTGTACGATACCAGTCCGTTAGAGGATGTTATGTATTCTGGCTTAAAAATGAGAAAAATTAGACCAGAAAGACAGATCTATGTTTATATTGATAATAGCATATATTGTCTTGATTTTGGAATTTTTTGCAATAAAGGTGATATTGACGTTGAGTGTGATGGCGAAACCTTTCATAACATGCCTGAATCGCTAACAAAGGACAGAAAGAGAAACAATAAATTAACGAGTCATGGGTGGAGTGTCTTGAGATTCGGAACTCGTGATATAAGGAATGAAATAGACACTTGCCTTGAAACAGTTACCAGAACTATTGATTATTTAGGCGGAACAAAGTAACAATAAATCGCCGATTTTCTTATTGAATTGATTTCTCTTTTCTAGTATTCGACAACTTCTCGATAAGAAAGAAAAATAGAAATGTAACAAGTAGCAGTAAAATACCCATATTGACTGCCGGAATTAATCTACGGGCACCAATGAAGCGATAAATAGCCATTGGGATAGTAACGTAATTTCTTCCCAACATCATCACTGCTCCCAATTCTCCTAAAGAGATAGCAAATGCAAAAGAGAGAGCTAAAAATAGCCCTCTTCTGATTTGTGGAATAACTACTGAAAAAAGTGTCTTAAAAGTGTTAGCACCAAGACTTTTAGCTGCTCTAAACTGACTATCAGGGATATTTCTTACAACCTGAACAATTATTCGAGTTGCAAAAGGTAGGGTGATAATTGTATGAGCAGATATCAACAAGAGTAAACGGTTAACATTCAAATCCCCAAAATGTATGATCCTCAAATAACCGAGAGTAAAGGTAACCGGTGAAACAACAAGGGGAATGATAGTAAAAAATTCTAAAATCCCTGAGAATTTACTGGTTTTAGGATTTCTTTCCAGACATATTATCCCATGAGTCATTATAAGAGAGAGTATCAAAGAGAATAATGCTGTTGAAAAAGCAAGGATGACAGAGTTAATAATAGCAGTAGCAACAGAAGAACCGATAATCTGCTGATACTCAAAGATGCTTCTTAATTTATTGGAGAAATTTGTTACCACTTCTAAATTAGCCGAAATGCCGAAAGCAACAATAGCTATCATTGGACCGATAATAACAACTATCAGCAGCAGCAGGTACAATATACTTAATAATTTGCCTAATAGTTTTTTAAAATCAACTTGCTTAAAACTGAATAAACAAATCTGTCCCTCATCATTTGATATCACATTCAATAGGTTTAGGTGTTTGATATAGTATTGGTTACTTTTTATAGCCAACAAGAGAAATATAAGCGAAAAGAGTAATTGGATAGACCCTAAAGCCATTCCAAGAGGGAAACGAATAAGATGATAGATCAATATGTAGATGTTAACCTCAACAGTAGTGTATCGGACACTTCCGAGAACAAGCACAATTCCAAAACTCATAAAGCAATAGATAAAGACAAGTACTGAAGCATTTATTATAGAAGGTAAGAGAGAGGGGAGCGTGATTCTGAAAAATATTCTAAGTTTATTAGCACCGAGGGTTTGTGCTGCTGCAGTATAATTTTTATTAACTCTTTGCCAAGCATCACTAACGAATTTCAATACGATCGGGAAATTATAAAAGCTATGCGCCAGGATAATAGCTTCTAACCGATAGAGGATTCGAATATTGAAGTTAAAGGTCCCCAGAAAGCGGTTCAAATAGCCGTTCTGTCCATATAACAGGATAAATCCCAATGCCACTATAATGCTGGGGAGAACAAAGGGGATCAGAAAAAGGGGTCTGATGATATTCTTTCCGGGAAAGGAATAATAGGTAAAGATATACGCAGCAGGAATTCCCAGCAGAAGTGTGAAGATTAAGCTTATAAACGCTTGTTTGATAGTGAAGAAGATAACATAACGATGATAATAACTTCCTATCAGTTCAATAAAATTAGCTAAACTCAGTCTTTGATCAATAAAAAAGGATTCCTTGAGTATAGTTATTAGGGGTATATAGAAGAATAAAACTAAAAAAAGTAATGGTATGATAAAGAAATACTTCTTCACTCTACATCCCTAAATAAGGCATCTCTAATGTGGTGATTGGTGTTTACTTAAATATATTCGTTTATTGCTCTTCTTAGATTCTCTGTTTCTATAGAAGCGATCTTAGCAAAATCTTTGCCCCTCTCTTTAAAAATTATTCCCCGGGAAGAATTGATCAATATGCGCGGATCTTCTTTACTAGAGAGTGCATTTTTCATTACATCTGATAGATTACCACCCTGAGCTCCTACTCCGGGGATAAGAAACAGTGTTTTAGGCATGAGCTGACGCATTTCTGATAGCTCATCTGTATTGGTTGCTCCTACAACTGCCCCTATCTGATCAGAACCCCATTGAGCGATTTTAGTAGCTATATTTTTCGATAACTGGTTCCTTTTGAGAAAGTCGGTTGCAGAAGGATTAGAGGTAAGAGCTAAAAGGAAGAGCATTTTATCTTTGTAGTTAGATAGGGGTGTGATCACATCTTCACCCATTAACGGATTAACCGTGATGGCATCCGCCTGCAGCTCCTCAAAAAAAGCTTTTCCGTACTGAACCATCGTATTAGCAATATCGCCGATCTTACAGTCTATTATAACCGGAATATGATCAGGTATAATGGCAATAGATTGTTTCAAAGCTTCTAAACCCTTTTGCCCTTGGGAAATATAGAAGGCATAATTGAGCTTGTATGCTGCAACCTGATCCACGGTAGCAGCAATGATCTGTTTGTTAAACTCCAGAATGGGATTTTGTTCTCTCATCAGATGTTCTGGAATTAGACTAAGATCAGAATCTAAACCGACACAGACATAGGATCGATTAGTTTTTGTAGTATGATAATATTTTTCCCAGAAATTCATTCTTTGTCCTTATTTAGTTATTATGTAAACAGTTTCTTCTTCGTCTGTTTCTGAGAAATTGACTTTGATGATTTCATCTTTGGAGGTAGGTACATTCTTACCTACATAATTTGCTTTGATCGGTAGTTCTCTATGTCCACGGTCTATAAGAACACATAATTGAATATTACTTGGTCTGCCAAAGTCAAGCAGAGCATCAATTGCTGCTCTGACTGTTCTACCGGTAAATAACACATCGTCACAGAGAATGACATTGGCATTTTCTATAGCAAAGTCAATCTGTGTACTCTTAATCACAGGTTGATGTGAAATTGTCGTTAAATCATCTCTGTAGAGGGTAATATCAAGAATTCCTACCGGAACCTCTCTTTTTTCTATCTCTTTTAGATATGTTGATAATCGGTGAGCTATAGGAACTCCTCGTGTCCTAATGCCAATCAAATACAGATTTTCCAAACCTTTATTCTGTTCAATAATCTCGTGTGCCATTCTTTTCAAAGCTCGCTCTATAGCTGCTTTATCCATTATCTTGCTCTTTACGTTCATTTTATCTCCTTTATAAATAATCTCTATTGGTTAAGTAGTTTTCCTGTTTTACCAATGATAGACTGTAGATCCAACTGTTTACTTTCAAGGAATTCAGCTAATCTGTCAATAATTTCCAGAGTACTTAAAGGGTTTATAAAGTTTCCTGTACCTATAGCCACAGCATTTGCTCCGGCATAAAAGAACTCTAAAGCGTCTTGCCAAGTGGCTATTCCTCCCATGGCTAAAATTGGGAGTTGAGTGTTCTGAGAAACTTTGAAGACATTATAGACAGCAACCGGTTTAATAGCCGGACCGCTTAATCCACCAAAGCCCCTTTTAATAAAAGGGTTACCTGTTTGCCAGTCTATTGCCATCCCAATAAGTGTATTGATCAAGGCAAGAGAGTCACAACCTCCCTCTTCTGCTGCCTGAGCTATCTCGACGATATCAGTTACATTGGGTGTTAGTTTAATGATCAACTCTCTATCTGTTTTCAAGTTCTCTTTAAGTTCTTTAGTTAGTCTATAAACAGCTTCTGAATCAACACCAAAACTTAAACCCTCTTTTTCAACATTAGGACAGGAAACATTTACTTCATATCCTGCTATTCCGGAAACCTCTTCCAACCTCTGTAAAACATTGATGAATTCCCTTATTGTAGCACCGGAAAAACTGACTACCAGAGGGGTTGGATTATCGGGATTGTCTTCTAATATTTTGCGGTAATCAGGTAATGACTCTTTGATGAATATTTCTACGCCCGGATTTTGTAATCCAATCGAGTTTAATAATCCTGAAGGTGTCTCATACAGGCGGGGTGGATGGTTACCTGCTTTTGGTTCTAAGGTTATGGTTTTTGTAACTACGACACCTAAACAAGTTAAATCGAACAACTCTGCAAATTCAATTCCAAATGTTCCGGAAGCCACAGTTACAGGGTTTTTCATCTTGATTTTAGCGAGTTGGGTCTTCAACCTATTCATTCCAGATTACCTCGTTTCCTTGAAAAATTGGACCATCCTTACAAACGGTTAAATATTCTTCCTGATTATTCTGACTTCTGGTCTTGACCACACATCCCAAACAAGCCCCCAAACCACACGCCATATACTCTTCTAAAGATACTTCTAAAGAAATATTATAGGGCAAAAGAATTCGAGTTACTTCTCTCATCATCGCCTCAGGTCCACAACAGTAGATCATATCGAAGAAGGTGTTTGCTTTATCTATTGTGGAAATTAGCACGTCATCACTTTCGGATTTAGTTAAAAGTTTTATTAGTTCATCAGTAACTAATCCCTGCGTTCCTGCTTTACCATCCTCTGTGCATATCAGATCTGCAGGTAGAATATCAGATGCTGATTTACCACCATGTAGCCATACGATCTCATTATTGAGTGAAGAGAGTTGCTGCTTTAAAAGATATAGTGGAGCATAACCAATCCCACCACTGATCAATAATACTTTCTTATTATCTACTAAAGAGAAACCGTTTCCCAAAGGTCCCAGAATATTTAGTTTATCTCCTTCAGTCAATGCTGAAAGAGATTTTGTTCCCTCACCAACTACTTTGATAAGAAACTGCAATTTGGAATCTACTATGTCATAGATGCTGACAGGAATATGTAAGATCGATGCAAAGTTCTTCTTCGGTTTAAGCAGATAGAATTGACCCGGTTGTGGAAAGATATCAACTGCTTCAGTCTCCAGAATGAAGTAACAATCATTAAGAAACTCTTTTTTCTTTATAGAGACTTCTCTATATTCTTTCAATACTCTTTTACTCATACTTTTTGCCTGATCATGCACCACTGTCCCAAGTGATTCTACCTTCGCAGATAGTTTTTTCTATCTTTCCTTTAAGCGTCTTATTGATATAGGGTGTATTATTAGATTTGGAGAGTATGGATTCAGGAGAGAAGAGAATTTCGGCATCAAGATCTGCAATAGCTATATCAGCATATTTACCTTTTGAGATCTCACCACAATTTAGTTTGAGAAATTGAGCTGGTGTAGTTGAGATCTTGTTGATCAGGAACGGTAATTCGAGTTTTTTGTTAAGAACTAATCCTGTAAATAATGATGCAAAGGCAGTTTCCAAACCATTTATACCGAAGGGTGCAATACTGAACTCCTTCTCCTTTTCAAAATCAGAATGAGGGGCATGATCAGTAGCTATAAAATCTATAGTACCATCCAATAAACCCTCAACACAAGCCATTCTATCTTTTTCAGTTCTTAAAGGTGGCTTTACTTTAGTATTTGTATCATAAGATGCACAAGCTTCTTCAGTTAATAGGAGATGATGAGGAGTAACCTCTGCAGTAATCTTCAATCCTCTTTGCTTTGCTTCTCTAACCATCTGGATAGAGCGGGCAGTCGAGATATGAGCTATATGAAGATGACATTTAAGATTCTCTGCCAGCATTATATCACGAGAGATTATCAACTCTTCTGCTAAGGCAGGAATACCACCCAATCCGAGCTTAGTTGACATCTTACCGGCATTGATCTGCCCTTTTCCCGACAGAGAATAATCTTCAGCATGGATAATTATGGGGATATTGAAGCTGGATACATATTTCATGGCATTGAGCATTATCTTGGTATTCTGAACACACTTACCATCATCACTTACTGCCACGATCCCACCTTCTAACATGTTACCTATCTCAGCGATCTCTATCCCCTCTGATTTTTTAGTGAGAGCACCGATAACCAATACTTTGCAATACCCAAGATCATTGGCTTTTCTTTTTATATATTCTACAGTAGCTATGTTATCTACGATAGGTTCTGTATTGGGCATGGCACATATTGTAGTATAACCACCCTTGGCGGCTGCTCTTGTTCCGGTGACTATATCCTCTTTATAGGTTTGACCGGGGTCTCGTAAATGCGTGTGCAGATCAACAAAACCGGGAAGGATATGTTTTCCTGAAGCATCAATGATCTGCTTATCTTTTGTGTCGTCAATTTTCTCTGCTATCTTTGTGATGATACCTTTTTTGATCTGGATGTCCATCTTTTTGAATCTATTCTTTCTTAAAACTAATCCGTTCTTGATTATCATATTTCCTCCTACATTTTTCCACCGAGCATAAGGAATAGCAAAGCCATTCTTACTGCTACACCGTTAGTAACCTGCTCCAAAATAACGCTATGACTGCTATCTGCAATTTCTGGGAGAATTTCTATGCCTCGGTTCATTGGACCAGGATGCAGTACTAAGGCATCTTTCTTGGCATACTTCATAGTATCTTTGGAAAGGGTAAATAGTTTAGAATATTCTTCCAGACTGGGGAATAACCCTTCTGCTTGTCGCTCTAACTGCATTCTTAAACCCATAACGACATCAGCATCTTTTAAGGCAGTTTTTAAGTCATATTCGACACGGCAACCGTAAACTTCTTCCATGTGACCGGGCATCAGAGTTTTAGGGCCACATACAGTTATTTCTGCTCCCATCTTCTTCATACCGACCAGATTGGAACGAACAACTCTGCTGTGTGCTATGTCTCCTACATAAGTAACTTTTAATCCCTTTAAAGTACCTAATCTTTCCCAGATAGAGAACATATCAAGCAGTGCCTGTGTAGGATGAGCATGTGAACCATCTCCTGCATTCATGACCGGTTTTTTTGTGTATTTATGAACGAGTTGTGGAGAGCCGGGATAGCTATGCCGTATTACATATAAGTCAATTCCCATGGCATCGATGGTGTAAACTGTATCCTGCAAGCTTTCACCTTTGGAAAGTGAAGAAACATTAGCAGAAAATCTTACTAGATCAGCACTGAGACGATCTGCTGCTAATTCAAAGGACATCAGGGTTCTGGTGCTATTTTCAAAAAAAAGAGTACAAACGGTTTTACCTTTCAGAGTAGGAAGTTTTTTGTAATCGCGTTTGTTGATCTCTTTCATTACTTTAGTAGCTTCTAAAATGGTTTGAATCTCTTCTGGACTATAATCATCGAGATCGAAAAGATTCCTACCGATAAAATTGTTGTGCATATTGCCTCCGAAAATTTTTCTTTTTTGAATGTAAATTGGGAATAGAAGATCTTTCAGAGGTTTAAGTCTTTAGTTGGTGCATTGTTGCCTCCTTTATGTCTCACAGGACATTTTTAAAGGTTTTTTCTTAAAAATTCGAAGACAGTAAAAAACGTCTTACTTTGCTGTCAAGTGTTGAATAGAAAAATTATCCACGAATAGACACGAATGATAAGGAACGTGCACAAATACATTTTACAAGTTAGTTCAGTTTGGTATAGTATTGTTCAGCATCTGGCTTAAAGTATAAAGAGTTTTTCTTAAGATTAAAGGTAGAATATTGATTTTAGAAACAATAATCCCTAAAATAAAAAACCCCCGATAGGTTACCTATCGGGGGTTAATGCTAATTCTGATTATTGATTTTTATTGAACTGCAATGACTCTATAGAATTTCATCTGCTCAGTTATAACACCAGTCCAGGTGCTAGTTTCCAGACCGATATCGAGGACACCATCAGCCGTAACATCTATATATCCAGTATATGGATCAGTGCTGCCTTCAACTCGATAGGTTGTAGCTAATGTATCAGTATCCCAGGAAATAATGACATCATCTCCGCTGATTTGAATAGTAACGTTTTCAGGTGGCAAGAGTAATCCTGAAATGGGTGTACCCATCACTCTGATGTTGTCGAAGCGGTTATTCCCGACATTTGAAGAAGCACCATCGAGTATGATTCTGATAGCAAAATCATCGTTATTATTAACACCTATTATTTCCGAAAAATCGATGATTATTAGCTGAGAGCTGAGCCAATTGTTTTCAAATCCTGTGATATCAACTACTTCTTTTGTCAGCCAGTTTTCACCATCAATCGTGTACTGGATTTCCTGGGTATTAAAACCTGTAGATGTACGACGAGTGGGATAACTCAAGATGATATCTTCATACCCTGGTGTCGGGACAAACATAGTAAAGTGCTCACCATTGTTTATATTATCCGTACCACCTTGAGGAACAAAACTGCCCCCATTAACCTCTCCATCGATACCATTGATAGTAGTACCAGTAAAAGATACTGCATTTAGAAATGTGTATGTTATCTCTGCATCACCGAGATTTGCTGGTATAGGTTGAGTCCAGTTTACTCCACTTTCCGGAACATTATCGTTGAAGTTCCAGTAATAGATCAGATCTGCTTCTATAGGCGGAGCTTCAGTGGCAGCGTAGATTGTATTGGAGTTTGGACTCAATCCACCGTCAATATCGATAGCTCTAACGCGATAGTGATAGGTAGTCAAGCCCTCGAGTCCTATTACTTCCTTGCTGGTGTCATTAACAATTAGGTTCTTATATCCATCAACAAATCCTACGAAATTTGAAGAAGTAGAAACATCGAGCCTATAGGTAACTGCACCTGTAACCTCATTCCAATTAGCAGTAAAGCTGTTACCGGTTATATCAGTTGGTAATGTAGCTACTGGAGCTTGTGGTGAAATTTCACCCCAGATAAGATCAACAAATTCAGGTCTATCAATGAAGGGATTTCTGTTGCCCTGATAAGCGAATACTTTTTCATTACGCAGGATTTCTGTTGCATCTACAGGATCTTCATAATGCCATTGGAGAAGAATTGGTAATTGGTCAACATTTATCCTATAGAAATTATCATTATCTACATAATAACGAACAGCAAAATAGAAAATACCTCTTGCGATATTCCCTTTGAATTCGTCAGCTACATCAAAAACCTCTTCTAATTCTGCATTAAAACCTGTATAAGATATATAGCTATCTGATCCCCAGATAGTGTAGATATTGGTTACATAATCAAATGGACTGTTAGAACGGGCAGAATTGACATCTAGTCTTGCCGGATGCAAAGCATGCAAATCACTTACAGCAAAACTAATGCCTTGAGCATCAAGATCTGCCTCATACCAGCTCACTGGATAAGTATGTTCTGCACTGAATTCCGGTGGTGTTGAGAGACTGCCATAAGGATGTTCTACCCACTCTCCGGTATAGATACAACGTACGAAACCATCGATGTTATCTATATACCCGTGCATATAAAAACGGGCAGCATCATAAGAATAATCGAGATGGCCATCAGAAATAATAGCTTGTAAACCATACCAGAGATCCATTCCTATCAAACCTTCGACTGGTCCGTAATAATCTTCACCGATAAAGTAATCTCTTAATCTGGAACTTCCTCCACCAGCAGTCATTTCAACTTTCAATTTACCACTAATAACATTATATATATCTGACAGGTCTATGTGAGTGCTGTAAGTTTGGTAAGTTCCTGTCAAAGCAAACGATTCAATTATATCATAAGTCAAACCATCATCGGCTGATACCTTAACAGTAAGAGTTTGTTCTAAAGCTCCACCATAAGTAGTTCCATCAAATATGATATCAAGAAAATCGTATTGAGTGAAATCGATTGTAGGTGTTTCTAAATAACCATCTGGGAATATTCTTAAGTAGCCACCAGCACCCAATTCCTGCTGAGCATTTTCTATACTAAAACCTTGAAATACTGCTCTCATATAATCATCATTCGTTCTGAAAGGATTCTCATAAGGAATGGCAAAATCATCTATAACTTCATAGACATTACCACTCAGAGCAACCATGATAGAATCTGCTCCACCACCAATTATAATAATGTCTCCATAATATTCATCAATTGGTAATCCTTCAACAAGATGAACCCAGATTTCTGTAGCTGTACCAGTATAACCGATCAAAGTTACCATTGAGTCGAAATTAGTATTATCGATAGATACTGCAAAATTTGTAGGAGCTTCAATAGTTACATCAGTTCCATCTAAATAGAAACCTTCCAGCACAAATGACTGAGGATCAGATGGACCTGAATTAACGAAGTAGTAGAAATCCGAAAGACTTTGAGGTACTGCAGTAAGGTATGAAGCAGGTTCTCCGATAATAAGCGAGAAATCATCTATTGCCAAACCGGGAGAGAAAGTCCCTGTTTTAAGCCACCTAAGCATTACATATTCACCAGGATTTAAAACTCCTACAATATCTAAGGGTATATTAGCGAAATTTGTGCTATTAATAGATAGATTTCCATCTAAAGCTCCATCGGTACCAGTATGAAGAGCAGCAAAATCAAGAGCAATGTTCTCAATCCAAGTACCACTAGTAAAATCAAGTATTAGTGACTCTGAAATCATATATGCAAATTCCAATGTTTGAATATACGAGGTTTGTCTCCACTGTTCACCTGTATAACTAACCAAGATATCTGAAAGATTAATTGTCTCTTGAGAATCATTCTTAAATTGAACTCCAATATAGAAATCACGCCCACTACCAGAAAGTACACCCATAGCACGATCTGTACTATCATCTGAACCGTAACTATGTCCTGCAGCAGTATTACTTGAACCCGGATCAGCTATATAACCGTACGTATTGGGATCTCTGTCCGAGGGTGAATACCAATACCAACCAAAAATTGTTTCATTATCACTCCATGGATTTCCTGATCCGGAGATAGCTAAAGAATTAAAATCTTGTGAATAGGCATAATCCGAACTAGTAATATATAAAGGATCTGATGGCATTTCAAGAACTTGTCCGTTACATACAACTTCTCGTGTTATAGCATCAGAAGAAGTAAGCGTAATAATCTCATTATCGTATATACCTACACCAAGATCTGCTTTCAATCTTACATAAATATCAGTATCAGGAACAATACCTGATAATTGTCCAAGAGAAATAATATCTGTATAACCTACACCCGAAGTTTCTGAAATCTCATAATTCAACGGTGCGGTTATTGTGATATTTTCAGCAAGATTTTCCCCACTAACAGTAAAGAATTGTTCATCTGAAGGACCTTGACCAGAATAATAAGTAAATCCTGAAAGAGTTGCGGGATTTATATGTATAAGCGGTGTTGCTGAAGGATAGATATTTATGTTATCAACTTGCCATGACACATAGAATCCAAAATTGTAATGATATTTAAACCCAAAATATACAGGATCACCTATAATTCCTGATAGATCTAAATTACCCGAGGAAGTCCAGACTTGATCTGATGCTGGTTGAGTAAAAGTTATTTCTGTCCAATTTGCAAGAGAAGGATCTCCAATACCAGGATAATCGGTTGAGTACATCAGTTTGAAATAGTTATCAACATCATCAGATCCATACCTGCGCCAGGTTTCAAAATTCATTATCATATCATCATTATTCAAAGTAATTCCAGGTAGGATAAGCCAATCCTCTTCCAAATCTCCAGAATTGTAGCCATTCATATATGCGTAACCATTACCACCATATGATCCATGAGTCCAGAATCTAGTATCTCCTGAAACACTGTATGTATAACAATCTCCTAGATCGGTATCAAAAGTCTCTATATATGGGATATCTGTAGTTGTCGGAAGAATATAAGTAGCTGAGTTAACCGGACTATCTACCATACCGGTAGCTGTCGCATATGCCCATATAGTGGTTGTCTCATCAATATATAGTGCACTTGTATATTCAGTCCAAGGGTCTGCCTCATCAAAACGATAATACACCGTAGCGCTTATTGTATCTGAAGTTATTGAAATATTTTGAGGTGTAGAGTATGTTCCTGCTGGTGGATTAAATTCTGGCATGGCAACCATTTCACCTGCAGTATATACAAGTGTCCCGCTGATCGTCAAAGGGCCCTGAAAACCTGCCGTTCCTGCAGTTGATTCGGCATTATACAAATAAAATCGAAAACCAACTGAAGTGTCAATATTGGCATAGTTAGTTCCCAGGGCTAATACATTACCTGTCCAACTACTATTCAGATCAGGATTAGTTAATACTCCTGCATCATTTGTTAAAGAGGCGTTCAATGTTGTATAATCGGATAGGATAGAAGCAAAATTATCATGACTACCTCTCCATTGACTCTGGCGTATTCCTGTACTGCTTCTTCCAATTCCGAAAGTAATAGAATTTACTGTAAATTCATAACCGGTACCAGCAGTTATTGAAAATCCGAAATACTTATCAAAATCCACAGTTCCCGTAAAAACATCACTACCGTCAGTTGCTCCCAAAGGCCAATTATTTGCTCTAAAATTGCCTGTACTAGAAGTTGAAGTAACACCAACTTTTATTAGATTACCCATTTCAATTCCATCGTAAGTTGTGCCATTGTAAATAAAACTCTCAACATTGCCTGTAGTTCCATCAAAGGTGTAAGTAGCTGTAAAGGGTACTTGTCCAAATATCAGCCCTATTGATAATAAGGCAAAAGCTATTAAAATTAAATTCCTTTTCATTTTAAACCTCCAAATTATTGTTTAGTTTGTTATAGATCTATACATTTGTTTTCTAACTGGGATGTTAATTTGGTTTGGGGTTGATTCTGTGATGTTAAAGAGAATAAAGATTTCATTTTCGAGAAAAATAGTTGTTCTTGAAATTTCGTCGATTTTACCATAACCTTGTAACTCCCAATAAAATATACAATTCTCAATATTAAAGATATGTTTTCGTTGTTTTGGTGTCAAGCTTTATTTAGAATTCACATGCCCCGTTTTTTAACAGCAACAATTTACTGTCTTCTTGACTTGAGAAAGAGTTTCGATAGTGAATTATGTGGGATGGAGAGTATTTTCAAGTCCAAAACAAAATATATATTTGCTTAACAATATCAGTGATGGGATGTCTCGACTACGCTTCACTCAGCTCGAACCGAGGAAAACATTTCCTCGTGGCTACTTCTGATCCTTCAAAATGTCAAAAGAGGGTTCGAGAGAGTTGGGTTGTATGAATTACTTTAGCAGCAGTGCCTTTCTGGTTTCTCTGAATGTACCTGCTTGAATTTGGTAGAAGTAGATTCCTGAGCTAACTGGTCGGTTGTTGTTATTAACACCATTCCATTGGATGATATGATCTCCTGCGGGTAAGATATCATCGAGGAGCGTCTTAACCAGTTCTCCTTTTATATTGAATATTTTTAATTGAACTCTTTCCTGTACTGGTATGGAAAAAGCGATATTTGTCACCGGATTAAAGGGATTGGGATAATTTTGACTTAAAGCAAAGCAGGGAGATGTCAGGTCATCTTCTTCAATATTAAAATATTCGTCATCAGTGCTTACGGTATTGGATTTATCGCTGTTACCTTCTGGATATAGAGCTACTACATAGTATCTATAAATGCTTTGCGGTATTGGAATAAATTCAGAAAATGTTTGTTCTGTAGTATTAGCGATAAGAGTGAAGATACCGCTATCTCTTTGTCTGAAAACCGAGAAAGTAGTCTGTTGTTCTCTAGATAGTTTTCTAGAATCATCAGAACGAGACATCGGTAGAGGGTTATAGCTCCAATTTAATTCTGTACTGTTATCATCTTCATTGAAGGTCAATTCCAAGTTTTCAGGAGGAGTTAGATATTGTAGAGAGAAATCTTTATTTTGAATGAGTTCGAGATCAGAGATCTCGAAATTATGAGTTACATCTGTAAAATGATAAGGGAAATGGGCAGATACTGTATAGTTCCCTGCTGGCACAATGAGAGTGTAATTGCCGGCTATATCCGGTCTTACCGAATAATCTCCTGCTGTAATTAAAGCATTACTAACACAGAATGGGCTCTGGTTCAATTCTACAGATCCGGATATTGTAGCGGATAATGGATTAGCTCCAGAAAGCATTACATCGTCAATAAACCAACCAGGAGCATTTACCCAGGGCCCTGAGCCGAAATGCCATCTCAGAAGGACTTGTTTACCAAAATATTGCTGGAGATCAAATGTTGCTTCCTGCCAGCCGTTACTATTTCCTGAATAAGCCGGTTGATTAGGGATACCGGAGTTTCCTGAATTGACAGTGGTGACAGGATATCCACCAAAAGGATGAACAATCTGCCAACTATTTCCGTCATCAGTGGAGATCTTGATGTTTCCTCCATCCCAATAGTGTTCTATGTTATAGTTATGTTGAAAAATGAGTTCACTAAAGGGAGTGATAAGGAAAGAAGGTGAATCGAGAGTCCAGTTAGCAGAATCAGCATAATTAGTATTGAGAACAGTAGCCCAGACTTTTTCACCCGAATAGGGGTTTATTGAAGGTTCACCCCATTGCCAGCCAGAATCATTATTACTAGCAAACCCACCATCATTATCTTCAAAATCAATGAAGATGTCCTCCATAGCAACACCTATATATAGCTCTCTGCTGTATGCGATAATATTCTCAGCATCAATATTAATAACTAAAGGGATTACTTCTTGAACAGGGCAGTCTTCATTAAAAGTTATGCTGATATTTTTTTGCAGATTGGTGTTCGAAGGTACATCACCGATAATGACATTTGGAGTAGTGACTGTAGCATACTCATTATAAGATTCGACAGAAAAAGCAGCATTTCTTACCGGAGTCATCGATGAATTATTCAAAACTAATACCAGATTAACTGTTTCTCCTGGTTCTATAATACCATTACCATTCCCTTCGATCTCTTCGATCAGATAAGAAATAATCTGCAGACTCGGTCGGCTAATAGTAAGTTGGAATGGGAAACTGAAAGAGGCATTATCTGTTGTTATATTGATTTGCATGTTTGCAGTATAATTGTTGTCAGTAGCTGCGGAAACATTAAACTCAAAAAATTCCCGGTTTATCTCTTCAGTACCGGGGAAGATGTCATAATATTGCGAAGAATCATGTAGTATGTTTATATATGGACTTGTAGTATTTATTGTTGCAGAGACGTTTGTAGCAGTTGCCAATCCAATATTTCTGAGATAGATACCTAACTTTACATTTTCTCCAGCATCGATGTATCCACTTTCGCTCTCATCAAAAACTATCACACTCTGTCTGACTAAAAGAGGTTCACCATAGTTCTGATGTCCGACGATCATGATAGCACTTTCATGAGTTAAGACACCAGCAGCAACCGGATATTGATTGGCAAAAGTATAAGTTAATCCGACATTACCTGTGTGATCACCAATACCAACGGTACAATAATTGCCCCAGTTGCCAAACATTCCACCAGCCGCATTATTTACATTATTAAAGATTTTGTATTGAATTTTTATAAGACCGTCATTGATAGTAGGTTCTAAATCTGGGTTAAAAAGTATTATTTGAAAAGTCTCTTGAGCAGAACCAACAAAATTCTGAGCATTTTGCCATTGTATAATAAAAGCATCATTATCTTGATCATGATATGTATAAACCCCACCCTGTGCCAGACTGAGATTATCCCAGAAAGCAGCTACAATAGGATTAGGACCCATAGGTCCCGGAAGTAGCCAATTGCGGTAAGTACCTTGTTGAGTATATCCAAAACTTATCCAGCCATTGGCAGATATAGTCACAACGTCATAATCAACACCATAAAATTTGAATGTAAAGGGTAAATTCACAGCAGTAAAATCTTGAACATTATTATAGTCAGATTGTAATCCTGTGTTGACACCATTACCTCCTAATTGAGGTGCTATCTCAATCCAGTCATATACGGGAGCAAACTCATAATTTGTATCCTCCATACCGTAAATATAATAGCCATATTCGCAGGGACCGAGTGGATCATTCACGGAAATAGGACCGATTTGCAAAGTTACTGGTTCTAAAGCTTCATATCCTAAATGGTTATAGAATAAGACTTCTAAATCAACAGTCATACCAGGAATAAATTGATCAAAGGCAGTGATAGTAAAAGAGTTAGCAGGTATTGAAGTTGCAGTACCACCGACTTCTATATTTTCAAAGTAAGCGATTGAATCGGAGATATCGAGTAGAGGATTATTTGTCCGCAAGATACCAAAAACTTCTTCAATATCAAGTTGCCCCTGATTATGGATGGTCATCCGCATCAAAGCTGTCTGACCGGGTTCAATGTAATTCTGACTGTCAGCAATAATTAAACCGATAGGTTTGAGACTGTTGCCGTTTATCTTAAACAGGAATTTGCTAAGCCAGCTATTACCCAGATCATCTTCTAATGTGAGTGAAAAAATTACGGGGAACATATTAGGTGCGGCTAATGAGATGGAAATTGAAAATTCCTCTCCGCCTTCGGCTATGGCTCCAGCTTGTATATTACCATAACTTGTTGTTCCGTTAATAATCTCTATATAGGGTGTGTCAGTAGAAATTGAACCAGCAATATTATATACAGTCTCATCTCGGTAGTTCTTAATGTTAGTTAGAAAAGATATAGTTTCTCCGGCATTGATAGGGCTGTTCACAATAACATTATACAGAGTGACCGCCGGCTCTCCGGATAGGGTAAAACTACCTAGATGAGGTATGTAATCAGGTTTCGTTACTGTTAGTAGAACTTCACCGGTATTATCAGGGTTGAAGAAATGTGTAATAAAACCACTCTCATCAGTATATCCGGTTGCAAAAATTACATCATCACCCTGTCTGATAGTAACCCATGCATCTTCAAGGGGTAATCCGAGATGATCTGTAACTATCACTTCAATGAAATTAGTACCTAAAGGTAAAACCTCTTCATAAGCAACATTCATTTCCTTTGGAGTATTGACCCAGATATCCATAGATGGATCGCCCATTAGATTAACCCAATGAGAAAACTGTGGTGGTTGGCTTGGATGCACTGTATCATAAGTCTGATGCAAGAAAATCTTGCCTCTAACGAGTGTCTCACCTAAAGTTCTGATACCTTCATTATATATACCATAAGTAAAAGAACCACTTAAAGCATTATTAAAGGCAGTTTTACTTTCTAAAGTATTGACCCCTATAGCACCAATACCCCCTTTTAGTTCTAAAGGAGTACCTATGTTGACCATTCTTTCAGTTTCACTGTTATTACTGTAGTTAAGTGTATTACAGGTCAGGAAAAAACAGTAGGGCATCATTAAACCATTATTCATAGTAGGATCATTGGGTGACCAATTCGAAAAACCGTAATATCCACGATAATTAAAAACAAATGAACCTTGATTGAGAGCTGCATTTATTTGTGAAGGGAAAGGAGAATAATATACTTCAGAAAAGGTAAAGTCAGGATCATAAAGAAGCATTAACTCTTTCACATATTTAGGAGTAAAGAGCGTTGAAATACCCCAACCGGTAGGAGAACCAACTAATAGAGCATTTTTATACCAGTTCATGTTATCCAGATAGGGCTCTTTTTCATAATTCTTTATCTTATTCCAGATAGTCATCAATTGTTCTTGATTACTGAAAGGTAATCTACCAACGAAGACGTCAGAAATATTATCATCCCCCTCTAAGAGTGAGTAAGGATGATCTCCGGCATAATTAGGATAGGCATAGAATGGTGGTATTGAAAAAGTACCACTACCTCCTCCAATCAAGATAACGTATTCTGGTGGATGTTCCCAAGTATTATAAGCGTTCTGAATGTAATTTTTGATCGCTGTATTAGTTGTTAGATTTTGGGTATTTGTAGCAGTAATTTCAAATCCTTTCTGTCTTTTCCAGTTAACAAAAAAATCAACAATTGGTTGTATAACTGAGTTATGGTGGTAAATAACCAAAATGCTTCTTGCCTGATATTCCCATGCAGGGTCAACAAACTCTTCATAGTTGACAAAAACACTACGATAGATCTTTTCGAAACTACGTGATAATTTGCGATATGGTTTGCTTATCTCATTTTCACCCTGTTGGCTTTGGTCAAACTCTACTTTGATTCTAATATGCCTATTTACTTCCAGTTCTTCTAATGCAGGATTGTATCTAAATGGCGTGACAGCAACCGAAACGAAACGAATATCCCTCATCACAGCCGGAGTTACGATCTCAGTAATCAGATCAGGATAGGTAATATCTCTTTCATAGAATGCTTCATCTTTAAGGAATCCAACATTTTTAGATATTTCGAGTTCAAAATCCTGAGATGGAAAGATCGTATAATTATTGACTATTTCGGAGTCTAGAACAGTTATATTAGTCAAAACTACTCTTCCAGTTGCTGGAACAGCGATAGAAGTCGTAAAAACCGGTAGTTCCGGCAGTCCTTCTTCCATCAGATAAGAAGCTTTCGGATGTGTTATTCTTTGATAATCGAAACCATCAACTTCAATCGTTTCAAAGTCATAACTATCGAGAACAAATTCAATTTCAATATAATCTTTTGTTGATTGGTAGGAAGTGAAAAGGGGTTGTGCATCTAACATTCTTGAGAATGAACATAATAAAATCACTATCAAACCAATGTAGATCATAATCCTTTTCATTAGTAACTCCCTAAAACATTGATAAATCTTTGTTTAGTGAACTTTCTATTTTAGAAGTACTGCCTTCTTTATATCTCTATATTGACCTGCCTGAATACTATAGAAATAAATGCCGGAACTGACTTTTCTGTTTTGATTATTATTTCCGTACCATTGAACAGTATGATCACCGGTATCCATTGTATCATTAATGAGTGTTTTAACTAATTCACCTTTGATATTGAATATTTTCAATTCAACCCTCTCCTGCTGAGGAAGAGTAAACGCTATGTTTGTAACAGGGTTAAAGGGATTAGGGTAATTTTGTCTTAGTCTGAATTCATAGACAACGGGAACATCCTCATCAACATCATAGTAAGGACTATCTGTTGCTACAATATTGGATCTATCACTACTCCCATACGGATATTCGGTAACTATGTAATAGCGGTAAACATTATCAGCATTTGGTATCAGATCAGTATAGCTTAGTTCGAGTGTTGTTGTCAATTCAGTAAAGTAACCACTGTTCTCCTGTCTGTAGATAGTAAAATAGTAGTCATCATCTCGGGGAATGTCTCTACCACTACGTGTTGATGTATCCGGCAAAGGTTCATAATCCCATAATAAATCTACAGTCAGATTATCTTCATTTAGTGTATATCTCAGATTTTCCGGTGGTGTAAGGTAAAGCAATGTAAAATCATAGTCGGTCAGAAATTCGAGTTCTCCTAAAGAGACATCATATTCAGTGTCTTCATAATGAAATGGTAAATGTGCAGTTACAAGATAATTTCCAGCTGGAACGACAAGTTTATAATTACCATTCAAATCGGGTTTAACTGAATAATCACCAGCCGTGATGATAACATTATCAACAGCAAGAGGACTTCGCAGAAGGTTAACATGACCAGAGATTACTGAAGTTAGTTGATTCATGCCACTTAAAAAGAAATCATCTATATACCAACCAAGATAATTTACCCATGGTCCGGAACCGAAATGAAAACGGAAATTAGCTAACTGTCCAAAATACTGGGATAGATCAAATCCGGCTTCCTGCCAACCATCACTATTACCTGAATACGCAGGCTGATTGGGAATTCCGGAATTTCCTGAATTAATACTATTTGTTGAATAACCCTCTTCAGGGTAGATGATTTGCCAGTTATCTCCATCATCAGTAGAAATCTTAACATTTCCACCATCCCAATAGTTTTCAATATTAAAATAGTGGTAGAATGATAATGAAGTCGTTGGAGTTATTAAAAAAGTAGGTGTATCGAGTGTCCAAGAAGCAGCATCAGCATAATTACCATCTAACACAGTACCCCAGACTTTAGATCCTGAAAAGGCATCAATAGTAGGTTCACCCCACTGCCAACCTTCAGTGTTGTTACTAATAAAACCACCATCATTGGCTTCAAAATCATTAAAGATGTCTTCCAATGAAATCCCCAAAAACAACTCTTTAGTAAAGTTAGAAACATTATTAGCATTAAAATGAATATTTATCGATACTTTCTCATCTGGTGGACAGTTCACATCAACATCAATATTAACTGCTGTCTGAAGATTATGATTAGAAGGAATATCACCAATAGTTATATTGGGATTATTAATAGTCAGATATTCATTAGTAGTTGATACGCTAATGTTGGCATTGTTAACAGTAGATAATGATGGATTGGTAAACTGCAGAATCAGGTTGGCTGTTTCTCCCGGATCAATAATTCCATCTCCGTTTCCAGTAATCTCTTCAACCAGATAAGTACTGAGATACGCACTTGGTCTCCGAACAGTTAGGAAAAAAGGAAAGGATGTATCAGTGTTATCACCAACAACATTAAGAACAAATTGAATTGTTTGTCCATCCGGAGTATTAGGTGATACATTATATTCAAAGAATTCTTGATTAACTAACTCCATTCCCGATTCAATATCATCATAATCGGAAGTATCGTTAACAATTGACATAAAGGGACTTGTAGTTGAGAGAATGCCAGTTAAATTTGTGGCAGGTGCATAGCCAATATTCTTGAGATAGATACCAATTTTGATGTTTTCTCCAACCTCTATAACACCATTGTTGTTTTCATCAAATACAACAATATTGTCTCTGATGAGGAAAGGTTCACTGTAGTTTCTCGGTCCAACAATCATAATAGCACTTTCATGACTGAGAGGTGCTGCTGCAGTGGGATATTGGTTGGAAAAAGTATAAGTCAAACCAACATTACTCGTATGGTCACCGATTCCAACTGTACAATAGTTTGACCAATCACCTCCAGTAGTTCCACTGTTAACATTGTTAAAGACTTTGTATTGAATTTTAATAAAACCATCATCTATAGTTTCATCTAACTCTGGATTGTAGAGGATAATCTGGAATGTATTGGGTGAAGTGCCGGAAGGAACTGTAGCGTTCTGCCACTGAACAATGTACTTATCGTCAGTCTCATAAAAATAGACACCACCACTCGATAAGCTTAGGTTATCCCAGAAAGCTGCGACTATAGGACTCGGTCCTAAAGGTCCGGGGAGAATATAATTACGAAAAGTTGCTTGTTCGGTTACTCCAAAACTTATCCAACCGTTAGCACAGATACTGATTTCATCATAATCCACACCGTAAAAACGGAAGGTAAAGGGTAAGTTTCTTGTTACTACATTTTGATTGTTATTCCAGTCGGAAGTTAATCCTGTATTGCTGCCTGGACCACCTAACTGTGGAGCTATTTCTATCCATTCATATACGGGAGCATACTCATAATCCACATCTTCCATTCCATAAATATAATAACCGTAATCACATGGTCCGTATGGATCAGTAACCGTAACTAAACCTACTGGAAGTTTTTTAGATTGAATAGCTTCAAATCCAAGATGATTGTACAAGTATAACTCAACTTCTATGGTCATACCTACTATAAGGTCTTCCAAAGCAGAGATCATAAATGAGTTTGTTGGAGCAGAAGTGACAGATTGTCCGGTTGCTATATTGCCAAAATATGCCAAAGAATCTGAAATATCTAACAATGGATTATTTGTCCTAATTACTCCATATACTTCTGATAGATCTACTTCACCGGTATTATGCAATGTTAATCTCAACATACCAGCATCACCCGGAGGGATATAATCATGATTATTATCGCCAAAGAGAATAGCAGTGGGTATCAATTGGCTACCATTAACCCTTAAAGAGAATTTACTGGTCCAGCTATTTTCTAAAGCATCTGTAAGCGTTAAGTCAAAAATCACCGGCATATTATTGGGTGCAGCATAAGAGACATGAACAATAAAAGTATCATCACTTTCTGCTATAGACCCGGGAGCTATGTTACCGAATGAAGAAATGCCTTCAATAATTTCTACATAAGGATTATTGCTGGTTAGTATTCCTTCAACATTGTTAACTATCTCGTCCCTAAAGTTCTTTACAGTTAAGATCATCGAAACATTAGATCCTGCATCAAAGGGATCATTGACAACAACATTATTCAAAGCAACAGACCATTCCCCGGTCAGAGTAAAAGTCCCTAAATGAGGGAGATAATCGGGCTTGGTAACAGTTACTTTAACTTCTCCGCTATTATCTGGATCGAAGAAGTGAGTAATTTCACCGTTTGTGTTTGTATATCCTGTTGCAAAAATAACATCATCATCTTGTCGGATAGTAACCCATCCATCTTCGATTGGTAATCCTTCACCGTCAGTGACCAATACGTCAAGGTAGTTTCTTCCCAGAGGTAGTGTATCTTCGTATGAGACATTCATAGTTTTAGGAATATCAATCCAGATATCCATAGAAGGGTCGCCCATCAAACTTGCTTTTTGGGTGTGTTGTGGGGGTAGTGATGGATGGACAATACCATAAGTCTGGTGCAAAAATATCTTACCCCGAGCTAAGGTTTCTCCCATGGTTCTGATACCTTCGTTAAAAATACCATAAAAGAAAGCGCCAACTAAGGCATTATTGGGTGTAGTTCTGGTTGAAGCAGTCGTCATACCGACAGCAGCAACTGCTCCTTTCGGTTCGCCGGGTGTTCCCATATTTACTATGGTTTCTGTTTTACTTTGATTATCAAAATTCAATGTAGCACAGGTTATAAAAAAGCAGTTAGGCATCCTTGACCCATTACTAAGTAAATCAGCGTTAGGTGACCAACCTGCCATACCTATATACCCGCGGAACGGGAAAAAGTTTATTCCTTGATTAAAGGCATTATTTATAACATTTGAAGCATTTCCTGAGTAGTGCTCCGTAAATTGATACTGATCACTTTCAAATTCCATTAGTTCTTTGATATACTTCATCACGAATTTAGGAGAAATACCCGATGAAGTTGTTGTATCACCTACTAACAAAGTATGTCGATACCAGTCAGTATTACCAAGAAAGGGTTCTCTCTCATAGAATCTGATCTTATCCCAGATAACAGCTAACTGAGTAGCATTGGCGATCGGTAATCTACCCACAAAAACATCGGGTATGTCATCATTGCCTTCTAATAAGCCATAGGGATGATCTCCTTGAGCACTATAAGCAGTAAAAGTAGGAATTTGATGAGAACCGGTACCGCCCCCGATCAAGAGCACATATTCTGGCGGATTTTCCCAAGTGTTATAAGCATTTTGTATATAAGCTTTTATAGCATCAGCAGTTCCCATACCAAAAGTACTAACAGCAGTAATCTCAAATCCTTTATCACGTTTCCAGTTTACGTACTGATTAACCAGTGGTTCTAAAGCTGTACTATTATGATATACAACTAAAATGCTACGTGCTTGATATTCCCAAGAAGGGTCTCTGAGGTCATCGTAATTGAGAAACATTCCACGGTAAATATTTTCAAAGCTTCGAGATAGCTTTCTGGAGGGACCAGTAATTTCATTCTCTCCAACAACAGTATCATCATAGTTTATACGAATTCTGATTTCTCTATCTACTAACAACTTTTCTTGTGCCGGATTGTATCTAAACGGGGTTACCGAGACAGTTACAAAGCGAAAATCTCTTATTATAACAGGAGAACTGATCTCAGAAGTTTTTAGAGGATATTGGGCATTACTTTCATAAAAATCATGATCCTTCAGGAAGCCCCTCTCAGGAGAGATGAACATATCGGGTCCTTGAGAAGGGTATATTTTGATATCATTGTAAGTTATACTATCTAATGTCTCGATCTCTTCAATATATACTGTTCCGGTGTTAGGTATAGCTATTGTAGCAGAAAAAACAGGTAGTTCCGGAAGTCCTTCTTCCATTAAGATTCCAGCATCAGGATGATAGAATCTTTTATAATCTACTCCATCAACTTCATTCGTAATAAATTCATAATCTTCAAGTCGAAACTCGATCTCAGTAAAATCTTGAGTTGTCTGTTTTAGCGTGAAAGTTTCTTTGCCGATTAGTAGTGTTGAAAAAGCTGTGATGACTATTAGTGTAATGATCTGAACATAGTTTTTATTCATATTGTGCTCCAAATTTTGTCTATTGTCTGTTAATATAACGGATAATATCGTTTTTATTGCTGTGGTATTGTAATGTGGTAATTCTTTGATAATTAGTTTTCAAGTTAAACATTTTCATCTCTGGTCAATTTTATAATTCATCTTTTTCTGTTCTAGATTGATATGTAAACTCCAATGGTTAATCGGTGTAAATTATCTTAACACCGAGTTAGCGATTAATACTAAACACACTGATCCCTTTATATCTTCCTGCCACGAAAATTTTTGAATTCTTTAATGCAACGAGTAGGACATAGTCAACTACAGTACTAGGAATGCGATCTAATAATTTCGGTTGTTCCGGATTATGACTAATATCATAGAGATAGACACCACCACCACCGGAACCAACAACAAGATAGTTATTCTCCAGATCAATGGCTTGAGCCCAACCTACTGTACTGATTTGACCAATCCAAACGGGATTGGTTTTATCTGAAATATCAGCTATCAAGAGACCTTCTTGTTTCGCTACTACATAAGCATAATCACCATTTACCCTAACATCTAAGGCTTCTCCAGTCATATTTAACTCGGATATGAGAGTTCGGCTTTCTAAATCGAAAATATATAAACCTCTCTGAGCAGCTGCTAAGTATACATATTGATCTACAATATGAAATTTACGAACTGCGTTAGGCATAGCATATTCGGCGATCTCCCAATTAGCCGTTTCTATTGTACCGTAACGAAATTTGCTGTTGGTATTGGAAATTGCTATCAAGGTTTCACCATCGACATCACTATACGCCTGCATATAATAAATATTAGCTACGTCCAGACCTATATAATAGGTTAAGTATTCAGGATTGGAGACATCACTAACATCGTACAGATGCAGAGTAGCCGGACCGTATCTATCCATGACAAAGAGGTAGTCATGATATGGAGCATAAGCCAATTGTCTGATATTGCTAAAGTATGAATAGGGATCCGGTGATGTAATTCTAACAATAGAATTTTCTGTAGTTCTATCGTAGATTGAGAATCCCGCTTGATCTTCGGCAACAAAAATTGCTGTTTCAGTTACTATCATATCTTGTGGAATACCAACAGTGGGGTAAAGTATCTCTTCCTGAACAATATCTATCGATACCGGATTACTTGCCTTGGCACATCCCAAGATAATAAGACAAACTATAAGTATGGTTAATACTATGAATTTCACGTAAAAATTCCTCCAAATGATACTATGTTTCTTATATATATTAAAGCAATTATTGTTCCTTAAATGCAATGATTTCATAGAGAGTAGA
This sequence comes from Candidatus Cloacimonadota bacterium, assembly GCA_019429305.1. NCBI lineage: Bacteria > Pseudomonadati > Candidatus Cloacimonadota > Candidatus Cloacimonadota bacterium. The sequence continues at coordinate 9,957 of JAHYIR010000020.1, read as the reverse complement.
ATGGTCTGTCGGGTAATTATTCGTCTATTAGAACTGAAGCCAGACTAAGAAAATCTTTCATCACATTAAGATTGGATAGATGCTCTTTAATGCAAGAGTTAAATAATGCCTAATTCTTTTCCTATTTTTTTAAATTTGTCGAGAGCTTGTTCAAGCTGTGGCTTGGTGTGTGTAGCCATAAAACTGCAGCGGATCAAACAACTATTAGGCGGTACAGCAGGTGGTACAATAGGATTGACAAAGACCCCCTCTTCAGCAAGCCGGCGCCACATCTTAAAAGCAACCATCATTTCTCCGACATGAAGAGGGATAACAGGAGTAGATGAATCTCCTGTATTGAAACCCATCTCATGAAACGAATCCATCATAAAATTAGTATTATCCCATAACTTTTCGATTCGTTCCGGTTCTTCTTTCATTATCTTCAGAGCTTCCAAAACACTGGCAGCAGAAGCTGGAGGAAGAGAAGCACTAAAAATCAAAGATCTAGCATGGTGCTTCAGATAATCTATTATCTTCTGATCAGCAGCTATAAAACCACCAACTGATGCTAAGGATTTGCTAAAGGTTCCCATGATGATATCAGATTTATCGGTACAACCGAAATGCATAGCTGCTCCGGCACCGGTTGAATGTAAGACTCCAATGGAATGTGCTTCATCAACCATAAGATTGACCTTGTATTTCTGGCATAATTCAACAATTTTGGGTAGATCAGCAATATCACCTTCCATACTAAAAATTCCATCGACAACAATAAGTGCGTTAGCACCATTAATTTTTTGCAGAACTTTTTCTAAACTGTTCATGTCATTGTGACTGTAGCGTAACATTTCACCAAAAGATAGGCGACAACCGTCTATTATTGAGGCATGATCATATTTATCGGTTATTATATAATCATTCTTACCAACGATGGCACTTATCGCTCCCAAATTTGCTTGATACCCTGTAGCAAATACCAAAGAGGATTCTTTACCGACAAGCTTGGCAAGTTCTTCTTCCAAAGTAATATGGATATCGAGAGTACCATTGAGAAATCTTGAGCCGGCACATCCTGAGCCATATTTCTTTGTTGCTTCAATAGCTGCCTGTTTAACGCGTGGATGATTAGTCAAACCAAGATAGCTATTAGAACCCATCATGAGCATCTTCTGACCATTGACCATTACTTCTGTATCTTGTTCTGTTGAGATAATTCTGAAATAGGGATAATATCCTAAAGATCGAATACAATCTGCATCTTTAAAATTATAACACTTATCAAATAAACCCATTATACTGCACCTTCATTTCTTTTTTTTATGTTGTTGATGTTCATTAACGTCATAGCTTTTCTTAAAAAAAGTGCTAACAAAACCGTCAAGGCAATTATTGCTCCAATCCATCCGAGAAGACTGAGAATTGTTACAACTATACCGGCTATCAATACTCCACAAAAGATGAAGAAGATTGATTTCCAAAATTTCAAACCAAAGAGATAGGCAGCGAACGAACCGGTCCAAGCACCGGTAATTGGTAAAGGTATCGCAACAAAAATCACTAATCCTAACTCCTGATACTTCTCAACCATGCTGCTCCTATGATGTGTGCGTCGAAAAATGAATTCCAAAAACTTTCTCAATATAGGAACTTTGTAGAAGAGTTTAGTAATACCATCTAAGAACAACAGCACGAAAAAGATAGGCACCATATTACCCACAATACTAATCGTAAAGACTAATAGTGGATTGAGATCGAAATAATTTATGCCAATAGGTATGCTACCCCGTAGTTCAAACACAGGTAACATTGAAATAAGAAAGACTGTTAACTCCGGTGAGAATATATCTCTAATTTTATCTACTATTTCTTTTTGAACGAAAGATTTAGCGAATTCGACATCTTGAACTTCTTCTGGCTCAGGTATGATATAATCCGAACCGTATTCCCCATTAAGCAGAGTTAGTGAAATGATGAAAACAAGAAAGCAGAGAAGTTGCTTATTAATCATTCTTCCAACCCTCTTCTCCTATGAGAGGCACGAAAGTACATCCTCCATAGCTCTTTTTAATTATCTGATCACCTTGCTTCTCCACAAGCAGCAACTCCTGAAACATACGGTTTCCTGCGGGAATTACTAATTTGCCACCTTCAGCTAATTGCAAGATTAGTGATTCAGGTACATGGGGGGCTGCTGCTGAGACGGCAATTTTATTGAATTTACTACATGGTGGATATGCTTTTTCCCATCCTTTAGTTCCATCACCAACCCTGAAATGAATGTTATCGTAATTCATGCCTTTTAAAATAATACGAGCATTCATTAATAATTCAGGTATGCGTTCAACAGTGTATACTTCTTTTACCATTTCGGCTATAAGAGCGGTTTGATAACCCGAACCGGTTCCAATCTCCAAAACTATGTCCTCTTTACTTAAACAGAGTAAATCCAAAGTCATAGCGACAATATAAGGTTGGGATATGGTCTGTCCCTGACCTATGCCTAGAGGATGATCCTGATAGGAGTAATTACGATACTCTTCAGGAACAAAGAGGTGTCTAGGAACTTTGAGAAATGCTGCTAAAAGTTCCGGGTTTTTTATACCTCTTGCGGCGATCTGATTTTCAACCATTCTCTTTCTTTGATCTTCGAATTTCATAAGGGCTCGTTCTAAATCTAATCTTAAGTTACTTTTAATAAAGAAAATCAGTTATTAGTTTCAATATTTCTCAACCAATCCTGAATCCTATCAAAGGATGAGTAATTAGTGAATCTAGGTGATACAGGAGTAATGGATACATAACTGTTAGCGACTGCTGCAATATCTGTTTCTTCTTCTATCAGCCACTCAGGTTTATCACCACCTATCCAGTAAATTTTCCGACCACGAGGATCCTCTTGTTGATGGACAAATTCTTTGTAGCGCCGATGCCCGGTTTTAGTCAATAGATATCCTTTAACTTCCGACAACGGGCTAGATGGAATATTAATGTTCAAGATCTCATATCGTTGTATCAGCTGGTGGATATTTTGACGTAGCAAGCTACATGTAACCTGAGCAGCAGTAGGGAAAAACTCACTCGAACGGGAATTGAGGGATACTGCTATTGCCGGATATCCGAAATACATTGCTTCTATCGCTGCAGCTACCGTACCGGAATAAAGAATATCTTCACCCATATTCGGACCGTTGTTTATTCCTGATATGACTAGATCACAGCCATTATCTAAGATAACTTCCAGAGCTAAGATCACACAATCTGCCGGGCTGCCGGTAATTGCAAAACGGTTCTTACTTTTTTCTATAATTCTTAAGGGAGTATGTAGTGTTATAGAATGTGATGACGCACTTCGTTCCATCTCAGGAGCTACAACAATAACTTCATGGTTACATTCTTCTAAAGCATGTGCTAATTCTATTATTCCTGGTGCGTAGATACCATCATCATTTGTCAGTAATATTCTCATTAATTCTCCAGTTTAATTCTCGTCCTCATGATTTTGAATTTAAAAGTTATTTTTTTTCATCGTGTTCTTTAGGCAAGAAAAAACAGTTATCTGCTTAACTTAAGCAAATTAATGAGTCAAAGATCATAATGGACAGAATTTTCTAACTATAGCCAATTATGTCTTCAGAAAAAAAATCGTAGTATCACTCTTCGTAACACGAATAATAATATGACTAAAGCGGCAATAGCAAATGATAATATTTTCTTGTATCCAGAAGATTTTTCTCTGTTCATATATAATAACTCGAATGCAACAGAGCGAATGTCGTCAATAATAAAATAGATCAATTATTATTCTCTCCGAGATAAAGAAATCGAACTTTTAATTGGTTTGTAGCAATTCCCTTCAGACTAACTTGATGAAATTGCTCTGTTTTACAGGTAATATATTGTGATTTACCTATGAGGAGCAGACGAGTCGGCCTTAGCCGACTCGTAGGGTTACTAAGGATAGATTAGAAATATTAACTTGATGATTAGAAGTCGCCTAGAAGAAAGATATAGTGAATAGACCATGAATTTATGAAGATCAGTTCATGCTAGTATCATATCAGATATAGCGTGGTATCATCAAACAAACTTTATATAGATTGACAGGGGAAGCTTAAAAAAAATGATGGTCAAAAACCAATGGAGGAATTTATGAGCACTGATTTGGTCAATGGAACGATCAGCAGTCAAGAATCAATTGATTTGGAAGAGCGGTATGGCGCCCATAATTATCACCCATTACCAGTAGTCATAGCAAAAGGTGAAGGTGCCTTTGTTTGGGATCCTGAAGGGAAAAAGTACTTTGATTTTCTCTCTGCTTATTCAGCTGTCAATCAGGGACATTGTCATCCGAAGATAGTCAATGCCTTGATAGAACAAGCAAAGGTACTGACCTTAACTTCACGAGCTTTCTTTAACAACAAATTAGGTGAGTATGAAAAATTTATCACAGAATTTTTTGGATTTGAGATGGTTTTACCGATGAACACAGGTGCTGAAGGTGTAGAGACTGCCATGAAGTTAAGCCGTAAATGGGGTTATGAGAAAAAGGGAATCCCTCAAGGAAAAGCTAAAATAGTCTTTTGTGAAAACAATTTTCATGGTAGAACAATCGCTATTATTTCAGCTTCTACTGACTTAACTTGTAGAGAGAATTTTGGACCTTTCTTATCGGGGATAGAAGTAATTCCTTATAATAACATAGCAGCATTAGCAAACATGTTGGAGTATCAGGGAGAGGAGATCTGTGCCTTTTTTGTAGAACCAATACAGGGAGAAGCAGGTGTTTTCGTTCCCGATGAAGGATATCTTAAAGCATGTTATGATCTATGCAAGAAACACAATGTCCTCTTTGTAGCTGATGAGATACAGACCGGTATCGCTCGAACTGGAAGATTATCATGCTGTGATTATGAAGAAGTTAAACCTGATATCCTGATATTAGGGAAAGCACTTTCCGGTGGAGTACTTCCTGTTTCTGCAGTATTGTCCAGCAAAGAAATAATGCTCACTATAAAGCCGGGTCAACATGGTTCTACCTTTGGAGGATTCCCCTTAGCTTGCGCAGTAGCCAAAGCAGCGTTAGAAGTGGTTCGAGATGAAGATCTGGTAAAAAAATCGGAATATCTGGGTAAGATCGTCCGAGAGGAATTGAATAAGATTCAATCCGATCGTGTAGTTAAAGTAAGAGGTAAGGGATTATTGAATGCTATAGAAACTGAGCCAAAAGATGGTATCGAAGCTTGGGATATCTGCGTGAAGTTAAAGGAGAGTGGGGTTCTGTGTAAACCTACTCACCAACATATAATTCGATTAGCTCCACCTCTGGTAATAGAAGAAAAAGACTTACGAGAAGCGTTAGCAATAATCAGAAACGTTATTGAAGCGTTAGATAGATAATTAATAAAAAAACAGTAAAGCCCTAGGCCTTAAATAATTCAAGAGCCACCCTGACTGTTAAGTTAAGGTGGCTCTTTTTTTATTGGAGAAAGTGATGAAAAAAAAATATATGCTCGGATCAATAATAATGATTTCGTTACTCATGATTAGTTGTTCTAGTAAAATGGATATACTTCAAGTGGGAATAATTTCCCCTTCTACCAATCATCTTTCTTTGTTGATAGCTTTGGATGAGGGTCTTATAAATGATAATGAAATTAAAATTCATCGCTTCTCTTCCGGTTGGGAAGCAAATGAAGCTTTGATCAATGGCAAGATAGATCTGGCTATTATGCCCTTTACTTACGCTTGGCAAGCAGTATCAGAAAGGAGAAAAGTAAAAATAATATCATTTCTGGAGAGAGAAAGTGATGGCATAATAGCTCACCGTAATATAACTGCTATAAATGATCTCGATGGGAAAAAGTTAGGTGTGTTAAGGGCTTCTACTCTCGATATCTTTTTCCAAATGTTACTAGATGATTACAATATATTGCCTGAAGTCATCTATTTTCGTACTCCGACAGAAATGGCCACTGCTCTGCAAAACGGGTATGTTGATGCTTTAAGCTTTTATGTTCCACCTCTGTTTCATTTCGATGATAATTTTCATATACTGCTCTGGTATAGTGAACTCTACCCTGAGCACCCTTGTTGTGATATCTTGGTATATGAGGATAGCTTAGTAAATAAGAAAGAGCAGATAGAAAGATTTTTAGAAGGAGTTAAGATAGGTTGTCAGATACTTGAAAGTGATTCTGATCAGGGAATAAAAACTATTATGAGCAACTTTGGTTTAGCAAGAGATGTTGCAGAAAAAACACTAAAACAACAGAAATTCAAACTCGGGTTAGAACCGTCAGGGAAAGAATTTCAAGAAAAAGTTGCCCGCAAGATGTTGGAATTAGGATATTTAAGAGCCACAGTATCATCACAAGAGGTTTATTATGATTTCTTTGAAGTTGAATAACAAGATAGTTTATTACAATCTCTGGGCATTGCTTTTTATCATCCTGATCATAGCTTTATTAATGATCTCTCTGAATCTTAATCTCGAGGCATTTACCGGATTAAGAGTTTCTGTCTCAACAATGATTCAGGATCTTATTTATACGTTCCTAAGAGTGACATTAATCTCCCTGATTGCTTGGTCATTAGCTATAATCGGAGGTTGGCTTTTAAATCATATAAGTTTTATTCGTATGATAACACTTCCCGGTGTGAACTTCATTCGGCATATATCACCTTTTGCTTGGTTTCCTTTTGCAATAATCTGGTTTGGTTTGGGTGAAAGACCAGTATCCTTTATTTTATTGGTGACACTCTTTTTCCCGGCTTTAATCGCTATCAGAGAAATGTTTGCCGATATTGACCGTGATTATCTGGATGAAGCGAAAGTATGCGGGGCTAAAAGTTGGCAACTTTTTTATCATATTGAACTACCTTTGATCATGGTGTCACTAATTAACTTTTTCAGGATCCTCTGGGGTTTAGGTTGGACCGTTGTCATTGCTGCTGAAATGCTGGGTACTGCAGTCGGTTTAGGATATAGATTACTAGATTTTCGTTATTTACTCTTTTACGAAGAGATGATTGTTTATCTGATTATTATGGGTGTTGTTGGCATTTTGATCGATAAAGGATTGTATCTGTTAGTTAAATGTCTCCGAAAGAGGAATTCGAGTTAAAAAAACGGGAGCATAAAGAAAATTATACTCCCGGTGACTATTATAGTTCAATAAACTTTTTCTATTTAATAGTTACATTGTTTACTATTGCTTGATTATCTTCTAATGGGTTATCTCGAGAATCCCGCGGAAGATTTTCTATTTTATGGACGACATCCATTCCATTCACAACTTTACCAATTACTGTATGTTTTCCATCAAGCCATGGTGCTCCATCCTCTGCAGTGATAATGAAGAATTGGCTTCCGTTTGTATTAGGACCGGCATTTGCCATAGAAATATATGAATATGCATTAGGTAGAGATGGCAGGTCATCATTGAAAGTATAACCTTGGTTTTCTAACAGCTCTTTTACGGTCATATTGCTAACGGGATGATCTCTGGGGACTTGATTAGCCATAAAAGAATCCTTTACGAGCAGGGTATCGAAACCAAAAGCTTTCGCGCTGATCTCATCTGGTAAACGGTAACCGGGACCACCTTGACCATCGTTAGCTCGATTGCCGTCTTTAGTGTTTGGGTCACCACCTTGGATCATAAATTGCGGAATTACGCGGTGAAAATAGGTGTCATTATAGAAACCTTCACTACTCAATTTAAGAAAGTTCTCTACTAATCCGGGAGCTACTTCGGGATAGAGTTCCATTTCTATATTGCCTTGATTTGTCTCGAAGATCACTACTCTGACCGTTTTTTCCGTATCGGCATAGCATATCATTGCAACCATTGCTATTACCATTATAAGCAAGATTCTAAACATAATACCTCCATGTTTCTTCTTGTAGCTATTGAAGACTAAAAAACGATTTTTAATGATAGTGTCAACCAGTTTCGTGAATGCACTGAGTTTTATTGCTATTTATGACAAGCTAATTCACTAATCGCTACTCCTTACAGTACCATAATAGTTTAATATCAGTGAGAACATCTGTAATAATGAGAAACTGTTTTAGTTGTTACTATAAATATTTCGCAACCTGATATCCGAGTTTAGAAGATAGGTTGCTAAGAAAACTAATCATTGACAAATAGAATGAGAATAATTAGAAAAGCTTAAAAAACTTGTTTGGAGGTCATCATCAAAAAGCTACATTTATCAACGACTAATAGGATGATAGCAGGTGTTTGCGGTGGTTTATCGGAAACATTTGGTATTGATGCCATACTGATACGCATAATCTTCATTGTAGTGACATTCTTTGGAGGAATCGGCCTACTGGCTTATCTGATCTTAATGATAGTTCTACCGAGATGTGAAAAAGATGCTGTTGTGGAAATAGATGTAACACCAAAAGAGGAAGCATCTCGCAAACTAACCCGTTATAACAAGGGGAAAATGATAGCAGGGATCTGTTCCGGCATGGAGCGATTCTTTGGTATTGATGTCAGCATAGTCAGGATCATCTTCATTGTTGTAACTCTGTTAACAAGTGGATTTGGGATCATAGTTTATTTGGTTCTTTGGTTGCTATTGCCGTTAGAGTATTGATTGGATAATTAGTTTAGATCAGATAATACTAATGAAATTAGCGACGTTGTGTTATCTTCGCCGTAAAGGGCAGACTTTAATGATCCACAGAAACAAGAAGACCAATGATATACATCAGGGGAAATGGAATGGTTTGGGTGGTAAATTTCATCTTGGGGAAACTCCCGAAGAGTGTGTTCGTAGAGAAGTAAAAGAAGAATCCGGGTATGTATTAGGGAAAATCAGTTTAAAGGGGTTTATTACCTTTCCGGAGTTTGACAATATTGAAGACTGGTACGTCTTTGTTTTCATATCAGATGATTTTCAGGGAGAGATGATCGATTCTCCTGAGGGTGATTTATGTTGGATAGATGATGATAAACTGGACAAACTCAGTCTTTGGGAAGGTGACTACATCTTTATGAAATGGTTACAACAACCTCAGGCCTTTTCAGCAAAATTTACCTACAATAACCAGAAATTAGTAGATTACCAAATCGTATTTTATTGATAATTAAGTGATAATACCTTATCAGAAAAACACTATTACAATACTGCTATTCATTGTACTTATATTTGGAATTCTGTTTATTACCCAAAGCCAACTATCATCAGAAGAGCAAGAAGTCGGGCAAAGTACTGAGTTAAGGCGGTATTTTTCTCCAATTCTAAGAACTGAACAGGTTAGTTTCCGAGAAGGATATCTCAGATTTCAATTAAATAATTCAAACATCATCAGGAACTCTGAAAAAGTATATATAGAGGAGAAAGCTTTACAGAGAGATGAAGAATATCAGATAGATTATGAGTTAGGTATTATTTCCTTTCAGGAAACTATGCTGGAGTTTGATTCAGCAGAGATAGAGTATTCGATTATACCTGAAGATATCAATCGGCAATTTTACTATTACATAAGTTATGATTACAGTGATACTCTGCAGGTTATCCAAACAGGGCGAGACAGATTTCGTTTAGAGTTTCCCGATACTCAGCTCAATATTTCCGGCAGTAAAACTATCACAGTTTCAGTAGCGAGTGATGAGGATTTCAATATCCATCAATCCCTCTTTTTGCGGATTGATGGTGAATTACGACGTAATCTCAGGATCAGAGCCCAACTTTCTGATAGCCAATCTCCACTAACACCAGAAGGTGATACAAGAGAGCTGAGTAGTTTGGATCAGATATATATCAAGCTTTACGGTAATGAATATGAGATCTCTTTTGGTGATCTGGATATTGCTTTTGATGACACCCAATTCATGAACTATACCAGTCGTTTTGAAGGATTAAAAGCAGAGTGGTTCGGGAAGAACAGCTTTCAGGGTGCCTTGGCTATATCAAGAGGTAAAGAGAGCAGTAATGAATTCTTTGGTAAGG
>JAHYIR010000019.1 GCA_019429305.1 Candidatus Cloacimonadota bacterium | reverse complement strand
TTTACCGGATAGAGAATGATCTGATATACACGTAAAATCGGTAATAACAAAGCTGATAATTTAAGAGCATTACGTGTGAAGTACGCTTGCGGTATGATCTCTGCAAAAACAGTTATAACAATTGTTGAGAACAGAAAAGCTATAACTCCGCTTAGAACTGAGTCAGATAACATAGCAAGAAGCACATTAACTCCAACATTACCCCAGAGTATCGTCACTAAAGTCAGATTAACATTATCACGTAATTTCAGGACTTTTTTTGCTGACTGGTTACCCTTCTTGACTTCTACCTGAAGTTCCAATTTGCTGATTGAAAACAACCCCAAATTCATGCCTGAAAACAAAGCAGATTGGGAAAGACAGAATAATATTCCAACCCAAGTCAATAAGTCCATGTCTTACTCTATAAATTAACTAATTAGTTTTCAGAATAGAATCAATAAACTAACTGCCATAACAGCCATCCCTGCCACCAGACCGTATATTGAGAGATGGTGTTCCCCGTACTTTTGGGCTGCAGGTAAAAGTTCATCAAAAGAGATATAGACCATTATGCCGCCTACCATAGCAAATACAACTCCAAATAGTGTTTCTGTTAAGAAAGGCATTAAAATGAGATACCCGACAATTGCTCCTAACGGTTCAGCTAACCCAGATAAAAACGAATACATAAATGCTTTCTTTTTGCTTCCTGTAGCAAAATAGATTGGAACAGAAACAGCTATACCTTCAGGAATGTTATGCAGGGCGATTGCCACTGCTATTGCTATTCCCAAAGCAGGCTCTTGCAGAGCTGCTATGAAAGTTGCCAGTCCTTCCGGGAAGTTGTGTATTGTTATCGCCAAAGCAGTAAAAATGCCCATACGATGGAGCTTTTGGGGATTAAAAGAAGTATGATCAGGCCCATTTTTTTTATCTTTTAATAACAATCTGGTTAACCTAGCTTTCTCATCCTCTGATTCGGCATTGATTATATCCTCGATCTTATCAACTTCCTCTACTTTATGCATTTCGTGTGGATTCTCTACAGCCGGAATGATTTTATCTATAACTCCAATGAGTAAGATCCCAGCAAAAAAAGATATTACTGTTAACCATGAACCTGTAGTCTTTCCTAATTCAGCGACTAAAGACTCTTTCGCCTTGAAGAAAATCTCTATCATGGAAACATAGACCATAACACCTGCAGAAAATCCAAGGGCAACAGCTAAGAATTTCGTATTTGTTCGTTTAGTAAAGAAAGCCAGAAAACTCCCTATTCCAGTAGCTAAACCGGCTCCTAACGTCAACAGAAAGGCTAACAATACATTATTTCCCATAGACCATTACCTCGAAAACTATCTCTTATATTAACAGCTCATTTCTTGGCTGCTTTGATTATTTTCTTCATGCTTGCTGCGTTGAATTCATAATCTTTATTACAATAGTGGCATTGTATTTTTACGATCTCATCTGCTTCAGCGACCTCTTTCAATTCATCCTTGCTGAGAAGTATTAACCCTTTTTCAAACCGTTCTTTTGAACAATCACAATGATATCTGGCTTCTGATTCCCAGTTTAATTCAATAGGAATGCCTTTAAATATCATGTCGGAAAGGATATTTTGTATGGTCTTACCCATTTCCAACAAATCAATGATCTCAGGTAATTTCTGCATATTCTTTTCCAGATGATCTATCGTTTTGTTACTCGCTTCCGGCAATAACTGTACAAGAAATCCAACTGCTTTTTTTACCGAACCGTCAGGGTTGAGAATTACACTTAATCCAACTATAGAGGGGATCTGCTCGGAAACAGTGAAATAATAGGTTATATCACGAGCTAGTTCACCGGTAATCAATTTTGAGCTCCCATTATAGGGATTCTTCAAGCCGATGTCTTTAATGACGGTAAAGATACCGTCTTTTAACTCTGATATAATTTTTTCTCTTATCTTTCTGCTCAGGGTTATTGCTTCATAATCCTCAGAGGTCGATATATCATCTTTAAAACTGAGATGTGGATATCCCTTTACTTCTCCCCTCTTGTTGGCAGTAACTAATACAAAATCCGATGATTCTTTTAACTCTACTTTAATACTTACAAGATAGTCTTTCTCTTTTAAGTCAGCACCAAGAAGTAACCCTGCACAAAGTAATTTGCCGAAAATTACTGTCTTAACCGGAGACAAATCGTGTATTTTTCGACCCTCTTCTGCTGTATTGCTGATATCTGCTGTAAAATAACGTATCTCTTTATTGCTGCTTATGCCTTTTGTTAACTTATCAGGCATATAACCTCCTAAATCTACAATCTCACTAATCAAATATAATAGATTGTATTTATTAAGCAAGTTATTATCGATTTTTTCTTTGTTGGTAAACTTTATGGCAAGAACGACATTTCGATTTTATACTTAAAATGCTATCCCTGAGCTCATTTCAAGTTTTTTTTCAAAAACTGGTTGACAAGAAAACCAATCTTAACGATATGGAAAATGAATTGCGGGGGCGTAGTTCAGTTGGTTAGAACGCCTGCCTGTCACGCAGGAGGTCGCGAGTTCGAGTCCCGTCGCTCCCGCCATTTTTTTCATCAGCATTTCAAATATAATCTAGTCTGTTAAATCCATTAGAACAATCTCTATCTCTTTTCTATAAAAAACAAAGCTGTAATTAATCATCTAAATATTGTATACCTATAGGGAGCAGCGTAGTCGGCTCGAGCTGACAACGCTACTCCTCAGAGTTAGAAAAGAGATTACCAAAGGTGCTAAATCGCGTTTAAAAAAATAGGTACAGATGAATCCATCTGTACCTATTATGCATTATGTAACTCAATACAAAGTATTGAGAGATCCTATACTTCGAACGGTGAGTTAACTACATTACTTAAGCAGAAGCATCTTCCTCGTTTGTTGATAGTCTTGAGTCTCTAATCGATAGAAATAAATGCCACTACTCAAACTTCTGTTTCTATCTGATCTGGCATCCCATTTGATTGAATGTTCACCACGCTGTAAGAAATCATCAACCAAGGTTGCTACCTTCTGTCCGGCAATATTGTATATGTCCAGCTTTACTTTTTCGTCACTCTTAAGAGAAAACCTGATCACAGTTTCAGGATTAAAGGGATTAGGATAATTTCCCTGTAGAGCAGTCACAAAAGGTGAAGTCGTTAGATCTTCTGCTGAAGTAGGTAGAATAGTAAATGTTTGTTCTTCTGTGAAAGGAGAACCAACGAAAGCTCCATCAACTGCCTGTACCCGCCAATAATAAGTTCCTGCCGGTAGGTCATCGAATATAAATTCTCTGCTCGTTTCAACATTCCCTGATTTCGGTATTTTTCTGAAACCGGTCGTTAAATCAGACATAGAAGACATGATATCTTCTCCACCGCTATTTGTACCAATACTGAGATTATAGGTGATCGCCTCAACTGGTGTTTCATTATCCATCGCTTGATCCCAATTAAATCTGATATTACATTGACCGACAATCGTTAGAGGATTCTCAGGAGTTGTTGGTGGCGTATTAAGAACAAATTCATCACTACCTATTTTGTTTTGGTAAATATTGACTACCGAACCGCTAGCTCCATTTCCGGTTAGTACGAGATCTAGATCACCATCATTATCTATATCACCCCAGGCAGCAGAACTTGAATTTAGTGGTAATAGACCAGAATTGACTTCTGTAAATTCTCCGTTTACATTCCGCAGAACCTTAGATGTATTAAAGCCAGTTAAGATGACATCAAGATAACCATTCTGCTCAAAATCACCCCAAGCAACAGACCCCAAGGCAATCCCGGGTAAATTGGCTTCAATATCATTAAAAGAACCAAAACCGTCATTCTGATAAATTTTAGTTACCAAACCTTGAGCCGAATTTCCGGCTATAAGAATGTCTTTATATCCATTCCCATTGTAATCACCTAAATCAATTGAACTACCAGAGAGATCTATAATAGATGAATTTGACGGTGTTAAAATACCAGTACCATGATTGAAAAAGATCTCTGTGTATCTTCCTTGAACAGTTGAACCTGATATTACAAGGTCTAGAAAGCCATTGTTAGTAAGATCACCCCATGCTACATCTCCGAGTGCAACATCAGGTAATTCTTCAACTTCTACAACTGAGAAAGTCTCATCTCCATTATTCGCATATAGGTTCGTTGAAAACCCTTCACCAGAGTCTCCTATAATCACAACATCAAGCCATCCATTATTATTGTAATCACCAAGAGCAATCGCTCCGTTGAATACACCAGTCAGACCAGCATCTATTTCAGTAAAGGTCTCGTCACCATTGTTTCTAAATATATGAGTGCTTGGATTGAGTGTTTGATCTCTACCGATGACAATAAAATCGAGATAGCCGTTATTAGTCAGATCTCCCCAGGCAGCATTGGCATTTCTTAAAGAAGGAAACGATTGGCTTAACTCAGAAAAACTCCCATTTCCATTGTTCACATAAATCTTAGTTAATTCATTTCCTGTAATAAGTAAGTCCAGAAAACCATCATTATTAAAATCACCCAAGATGGCTGTTCCGGATGTAACACCGGGAAAATCAAGTGTTAGAGGGATAAAATGAGCAGTAGTAAAAGTCCATGTAGGTGACCATTCACTTATATCAGTTCCGTCTGCGGATCTGACTCTCCAGTAATATGTTTGTTCAACATCTAAAGCTTCATCAAGTTGATATATGTTTGTCAGCAGAAATTGTTCATCAATTGTCAACTGCTCAAAATCATCGTTCTGGGCTAATTGAAAGTGATAATAGTCAGCTACTGTTACGTTAGACCAGGAAAACATTGGAGTCGTAGTTACTGAATTGGCAAAATTTTCTGGTAGTTGTAAATATGGTGCAGTTAATTCTCCTACCATAGTAACCGAAAATGTTATTGTGTTACCAGCTATTCCGACATCGTGTATATGTAACCCACCAATACCGCCATCTCTGAGGAAACTGACAGGATTTGTTGAATAATCATTAATCTCTGTTCTGCCGGTTTGACTGCTATAATGAGCAATATTTATAGCACCATCACTTGTAGGAGTGCCATTATGTCGATAGATATAGACTTCATCAGGGGGACCACTGGCGTTACCGTTTTCTCTTAGATCTATACGGTAAACAAGCATTCCTGTACCTGGTAAATTAGATTCATAAAACCCTGTTTGGCGTCTATATTCAACAACAAAGAACTCATAATTTGAATATGGGGATATAATCTTAAAGGCATTATTAACAGGGGAGGTCAAAGGATCGAGTGTATAAGTTCCCGTTGAAGTAATCTCCGGAATATTCCAGATCCATGTTTGATTAGTGTACTTGTATTTCATCCAAGCACCCATATGGACAAATCCGGATGCCATAAGATCCCATGGTCCTACAGGTGTGCCGTTATAGCTATAACGATATAGATCGGGTGCACCCAAGGTGTGAAACATTTCGTGGCAAAGAGTCGAAACATTACTTTGATTTTCCGGTTGGAAGGTATAATCCCATACTTGCTTGTTATGAATATAGACATTGAATGAATAGAGAACCCAGCGATGTGCCCAAAGAAGATCTGCCCAAGCACCAGAATTTCCTCGAATAATAAAACTAACATTATCAACATATCCGTCATTATCGGCATCAATGATTAAATTCGTGGGAACTTCCGGTTCAACATAACCAACTGCATTGGCAAGTAGAGTATGTTCTCTCAATCTGCGCTGAGTATCACCACTATAACCGTTGGGATTGTTCACCGGATGATAGGGTTGATAGTAGCTACGTGGAAAACTATCTTGATAGGATAAATTTGTAGTTAAGTCGCAAATGGGATAGTGATGACTCACTATATCTAATTGATTATATGATACCTCTTGAAAATAGTGTCTAACCGATGAAGTACTTAAGTTGTTGAAGCGACTATCATATGTTGTACGAGGTGTTGTAAATTCCGAATCGTCTGAAAATCTGATATAAATAACGAGATTATTCATCGTACCAGAGTGTGGTGCACGAACTGAAGATCGTTGTATAGGTTCATCAAATATTGCACGTCTCTCCTGATATAGTCGTTCAGAGATCTTTGCCCTCGGCTCTAGACCTACTTCAGATGGTATCACACTATTTACACGATATTCTGAAGGCACAACATATTCTCCTTCTCTCATCCCATAATAGTAAAACCCATCTTCTCCGACAATTATGGTAAAGCCGTCTTCATCATGCAGCCAGTTAAAAAACTCATCACCCGATGCAAAACATTCAATGATTTCCCCTGAAGGTAATTCTATCTCGGTCGGTAGGAATTCGAAATATGCAGCTGATATTTGCGAGACCGATAGGGAGAAAAAGATCAATAAGAATGCAGGCAAAAGGAGAATAAATCTTCTCTTCTTCCTTAACTTCGTTAACATAATAACTCCTTGTTCTTTATTATTCATATATGTATTACTTCTATCAACTAACTATGTAACTTGTTATTTTGCTGAAGGTTTCTCAGTAAATAATAATAACATCAAATGATGCAATTTACATTCCAAAAAGCTTGATGTTACCAAGAAAAACCAGGTAGATATAATTATTGAAAATACAAGTTCATTTTGCTTATCAGATCATAATTATCGACTACGAGAAAAAACTCAGACAAGATCGAGGATCTGATAAGTTGTTTCGATAAAGGCACTGAGATCTTTTCCTGTAAATTGCCTCTGTTCAATTAAGGAGAGGTTGTGTAAATAGTTACACAACAACTTAACTTCCTTATCCTTTCCGGTGGCATGCAATTTAAGTATTTTTTTTACTGTAGGATTTTCTGCGTTTACTATAAACTCATGCATTTTAAGTAAGTTATGCTCATTCCTGGATATGATGTTGTTCATATCCTGCATTCTTCTCATAAATTCATTAAATACTACTAATCCCGGTACATTCTTGTTTTTGAGTCGTTTGACATCTATCTGAACATCTTTATCATCGATCGCCTTAACGAAAATTTCCTTTATCTTGTCTAACTCGGTTTTATTATCGGAATCTAACAGCTCTTTTTTGTCCTTTTCCACAAAATCTTCGTTCAATTCAGAATCAATTCTCACGAAAGAAATATCCTTGTTCTTCATTTCTAAATGCTGGAAAAGATGCGTATCAATAACATCTTCAGCAATCAGAACATCTTTACCGGCATCCTTCATCATATTGAGATATGTAACTTGAGTATTTTCACCGGCAGTGTAATAAATCTTCTGCGGCTTTTTATCCGTTTTATTATTCTCTAAATACTCATCTACTGTCGTATAATTCCCCGAAATACTCTTGTAAATTATGAGCTCTTTTACTCCTTCATAAAAAGATTCTTCGGTAATTGCTCCAAATTTTATGAACTGATGGATATCTTCCCAGTATTGTTCAAACTTCTTCCTGTCTGCCTTAAATAGGTCATTCAGAAAATCGGAAACCTTTTTAATGATGTATTTAGAGATCTTTTTTACATTCTGATCCTGTTGTAGGAAACTACGGGAGACATTGAGTGGTATATCAGGAATATCAATGCCACCACGTAACAATAACAGAAATTCTGGAATAAACTCCTGAAGATTATCAGCCACGAAAACATTATTGCAGTAGAGCTTAACTTTACCTCTCTGCAATTCCAGTTGATTGGTAATTTTTGGAAAATAGAGAATCCCTTTTAAAACAAAAGGATAATCAACATTGAGGTGTATCCAGAATAGAGGGTCTTGAAAATCATGAAAGACAGATTTATAAAATTCCTTATACTCCTCATCTTTGACATCCTTTGGTTTACGGTTCCAAAGTGCCTCTTTTTGGTTGAGCACTTTCTTCTCCAATTCTATTGGAAAAGGTACAAAATTAGAGTACTTCTCTATCAGTTCTCGCAACTTGCTAAAATCAAGATATTCCCGTGATTCTTTATTGAGATATACAGTTACTGTTGTCCCAACTTCTTTTCTGCTACCCTCTCCTAATGAATAAGAAGTTGTTCCATCACATTCCCAATAAGCCGGCTTAGCATTTTTCTGCCATGATAAAGAATCTATCGTTACCTTGTCTGCTACCATAAATGAAGAATAGAATCCTAAACCAAAGTGTCCAATGATATTGGTCTGTTTATCTTTATATTTCTCTATAAACTCCTCTGCTCCGGAGAAAGCTATCTGATTGATAAATTTATCTATCTCTTTCCGAGTCATTCCGATTCCATAATCGATGAATTCTAGAGCCTGTTTCTTCTTATTGATCTTTATCTCAACTCGTAAATCCTCTTCTTTGACTTTCTTATCTACTGTCTTGCGCTTCTGTAAGGCATCAATAGCGTTAGATATCAACTCACGAGTAAAAATATCATGCTCAGAATAGAGCCATTTCTTGATGATCGGAAAAATATTCTCCGTATGAATGCTTAATTGCCCTTTTTCTTGTAATTGTTCTACCATACTTTGTTCTCCTTAGTTTTTTACTTTATTCTGAAGACAATATAATATCTCTTCTGAAAGTTGTCAACCAACAATTAAGCACTCTCGCCGGTAGAGTGCTTAATTTTGCTAGCTTGCTCATAAATCTATACATCTGCCTTTTTAAGAAATAACTCAGAAACTCCATCACAGTTATCCTAACTCTTAAATCGGCTAATTATAATGATTTTATACTTGTTTTGTTTGACAGAAAAACCGGCTCTTTCGTTATGAGTTTACAATAAAGTAGGTTAGGTCTAATGAATAAAATTTATGGTGTTATCTTTGATCTTGACGGTACATTGATTGATTCAATGGGTGTTTGGACTCAAGTTGATGAAGAATACTTATCTAAAAGGAATATTGAAGTCCCGGAAAATCTCTTTCTTGATATTGAAGAAGGAAATAGTTTTATTGAAGTAGCTCGTTACTTCAAACAGAAGTTTGCCCTAAAAGATTCTATAGAGGAAATAATAGATGAATGGACATATCTTGTTTCAGACCATTACGAGAATGATATTAAGCTAAAACCGGGTGTTAGAGAATTCTTGCAACTCCTAAAGGAACATAATGTTAAGATCGGTGTTGGAACAAGTAATACTCTCTTTTTAACTACCAAAGTACTGAAATCAAATGGTATTTTTGAATATTTCGATTCAATAGTAACTGGTTGCAGAGATATCAAAGGTAAGCCATATCCTGATATTTTTTTGAAAGTGGCGGAAGAATTAAAAGTCAATCCTGAAAACTGTTTAGTATGTGAGGATGTTCTAGCAGGTATTCAAGCAGGTAAGAATGCTGGAATGCATGTAGTAGCAGTTTATGATGCTTGTTCCGAACCTGAAAAGCAAACCATCAATGAATTAGCTGATTATTATGGCTCAGATTTTTATCAGATAATTGAATACTGTCTTCAAAATAATCTCTTAGAATAGAGACTATTTATTAACCGATTTTAATTGACTATAGACCAAACTAATGAAATTTAGCAATCAAAACCAATAAGGATAGACAATATGAAGTTAAAAAAAATTGCTGAACTACTGGAGGCAGATATCCTATGTGACGAAATACACTTAGAGAAGGAAATTCCTTGTGCTTTCGGATCAGATCTAATCAGTGATATTTTAATGTGTACGAAAGAACCAACTATCTTACTAACCGGTTTGACCAATCCTCAAATAGTTCGTTTATCAGACATGATTGACCTATTGGGCATCATTTTCGTCAGAGGCAAAAAACCACCTCAAGAAATAATGGATATGGCTAAAGAACGTAATCTTCCAATGATATCTACAGCTTTTACCCTTTATAAATCCAGTGGAATCTTATACAATAATGGGCTTCGAAGCTGCAAAATCTAAAAGTATGAATGAATACTGGGCATGCAACTCTGGTCTGGAAGAAAAGGGAAAGGAATTAATCAAAAACTCCCCTGAAGCTGAAATGACGATTGATTTCACTATAGAAGCTAAAGATTATGTAAAAACAGGGAAAGCATCTTCGGAAATCAAGTTATTCCTAAAAAAACTCGGTGTTAATCCTGAGATTCTCAGAAGAGTGGCTGTAGCAAGTTATGAAGCAGAGATTAATGTTACTGCTCATTCTAATGGTGGCTATGTGCAAGCCCATATCTATCAGGATTATATACTAATCGTTTTCCAAGATAAAGGTCCCGGGATCCCAGATATTGAACAAGCTATGCAGCCCGGGTTTTCCACCGCCGATGATTTAGCTCGTGAAATGGGATTTGGAGCTGGTTTGGGACTACCTAATATCAAAAAAAATTGTGATATCTTATATATCCGATCGGCTGAAGGCAGTTCTACTTATCTGGCAATTATTGTCTTTTATGAGGTCAATGAAAATGTCTGAGAATAAAAAACTGTTGAAAGAATACTTTCACTCTGTTGAATTGAACAGAGATAAGTGCGTAGGCTGTACAAAATGTGTACGGATTTGCCCGACAGAAGCTATTAGAGTAAGAGATGGAAAAGCAATTATTGATCCTGCTAAATGCATAGATTGTAGCCAATGTGTTGCTATATGTCCTGTTAATGCTATTAATATTAAATCCGACCCGTTAGAAAACATATTTCAATTTAAGTATCGACTAGCTATAATTTCTGCTTCCTATGAAGGTCAATTTGGAGAAGAAATAGGATATGAAACTGCGCTAAAGGCATTATTCCATCTTGGGTTTGACGAGATTGCTGAGCAAGCAATGATAACTAACATTACTGCAGAAATAATAAGAGATTATATTCGAACCCACCCCAAGATTAGACCGATACTATCAAGTAGTTGTCCGGCAATAGTACGCCTTGTTCAGGTTAGATTTCCTTCATTATTAACTAATTTACTTCATATAGAATCTCCAATGAGTATGCTGGCAAAATACTATCGCGACAAGATCATTAAAGAAAAGGGACTAAAAGAAGAAGATATAGGGATTTTTCTGATTGTGCCCAGTGGCTCGCAAGTAACTGCTGTACATCAACCGGAAGGGACTTATAAACATTTACAAGATGGTGCTATATCTATAAGTGAAATCTATTCAAAGGTAATGGATATTCTCAAAGAGCTTAATAATGACGGGACAAAGATTCAAAGCTATGCTAATGGTTTAAGTTGGGCACTATCAGGTATGGAAGCAGAAGAAGTTGCTGCCGATGATATAGTGACTTTGGCAATAAGTGGTATTCATAATGTTATTGATATCTTATCTAATATAGAAAGTCACCGTTTAGACCAATATGATTATATCGAGTTGAGAAACTGTCAACTTGGTTGTGTAGGTGGTGAATTAAACGTAGAAAATCCATTTGTCGCTACTAACAGAATAAAAAAAATCACCAAGAATACGAAAAAAAAGGAAATGGACTTCGATTACTTTTTCAAGTTATATAAGGAAGGTTATTTTGATGTATTACCATTAGAACCACGATCAATAATGGAGTTAGATAAAGATATCAAGAGTGCCTTAGAAAAGATGAAAAAAGTGAAAGAAATAGTTCAAATACTTCCTGGCTTGGATTGTGGTGTTTGTGGTTCACCGACATGCAAAGCTTTAGCAGAGGACATAGTTCAGGGAAAGGCGAAAATAAGTGATTGTTTAGTACGTCTAAAACGCCAGAAAAAGAGACAAGAAAAAGAAAAATAACTCTATTTTATAAGGGGAAAATATGCCAGTAACTTTGAAGAGTTTTATCGAAACTATTGAAGGAAAGGTGTTAACTCCATCAGTTGACATTGAAAACATTATAGTTAATGATGGGTATGTATCAGATTTGCTAAGCGATGTTATGGGGAATGCTAAAGAAAATCAGGTTTGGATTACTATCATGAAACATCTTAATTCCATAGCAGTAGCTTCACTTGTCAATATCCCCTGTATTATATTTGCTAAAGATACTATGCCTGAACAAGAAGTAATCAAAAAAGCTGAAGAAGAGAATATCTGTTTAGTTTCTAGCTCACAATCTAGCTTTACTATAGCAGGCGAACTATATCTGATGCTCAATAAATAAATAAGACACTTTTATTATAAGTAGGAATCTTGAATTGGTATAGAGCTGATTTACATATCCACTCTGTGTTATCACCCTGTGGTAGCTTAGAAATGTCTGCCAAAGATGTTGTCAAAACTGCTAAAAACATGGGTTTATCGATTATTGCTATTACAGACCATAATTCAATGGCAAACTGCTCTGTTTATCAAAAAGTAGCCCAAATGTATGGACTAACATTTTTTTGGGGAGTAGAGATTCAGACCATCGAAGAGATCCATATTATTGCCCTCTTTGAAAATGAAATAGTCGCTACTGAGTTTGATAAGGAACTTTACGAATCTCTATTACCTGTCGATAACAATCCAGATTTTTTTGGTGATCAAGTAATTATCGACGAAAATGAAAATATACTTCGATTTGAGAAAAGAGCTTTGATCAATTCTTCTCAATGGACTTTAGATGCTTTGATCAATAAGCTTAATAAAATCGATTGTTTTTACTTTCCAGCTCATATTGATTCTGACGCTTATAGCATAATAGGACAATTAGGTTTTATCCCTAAAGATTATAATTTCTTGGCCTTAGGTATTACTGCTACTTGTGATATCGATAAGTTTCTTGAGAGACATCCCGAGTTAGCCGGTTATTACCTTATAAGAAGTTCTGATGCTCATTATCTGGAAGATATTGGAAAGGGATATAGCGAATTTTATTTAGAAAATCCTACTCTTAGGGACATCAGATTAGCTTGCCAAAAAAAAGGGTATATAAAAAATGTCACCTGTAAATAATGATATTGTTAGATAGATTCCGGAGGTACAATGCACGATGAGAACAAACTTTACCAGAAATTGAAAGAAGTAATTGAAGATAAGAAGAGTTTAAGAAATCCCTTGATAGAAATATTACATCAAGCACAGCATTTATTTGGTTATTTACCTGCTGAAGTTCAAAAATTTATAGCAGAAGAGTTAAATATTCCTGTAAATAAAGTCTATAGTGTCGTTACTTTTTACAATGCTTTTTCGATGAAACCGAGGGGTAAATATGTAATCAATATCTGTACTGGTACAGCGTGTTTTGTTAAAGGAGCACCAAGAATCATACAAATCCTTTCCGAACTGTTAGATATAAATCTCGGAGAAACTACTGAAGACAAATTATTCACATTGACTGCAGTAAGATGTGTTGGTGCTTGTTCTCTTGCACCTGTTTTCGTAATCGGTGAAGATACTTATGGTAGGATAGAAACTCGTAAGCAATTACAAGATATTATCACAAAATATAGAACTGAAGCATGATAATAGAAAATGCAAGATATCTCGTTACATCTGCTTGACATATTAGAAAATTCAATTAGGGCTGATGCAAGCGTGGTTAATGTTTGTATTGAGATCAATAAGAGAGATAATCGTTTAAAGATAATGGTTACTGATAATGGACATGGTATGAGTGAAGATATTTTAATGAATTCTCAAAACCCTTTTTTTACTACTAAAGAGAATAGGGTAAAAAAGGTAGGTTTGGGGATTCCCTTGTTCAAACAAAACGCTGAGCATTGTGATGGATCATTTAATATTATTAGTGCAAAAAACAAAGGTACAGAAATTGTTGCTGAATTCAGACTTGACCATATTGACAGAATGCCTTTAGGTAGCATACCAGATACCATATTAACAAGTCTTTTAGGGCATCCCGATATTGAGTTCATAGTAGAGATGATCAAAATCTCAAGTGATGGAGAAAAGTCTAATTTCATTTTCGATACTAAGGATATTAAACAAGAACTGGATGGATTTCCAATCAACAACCCTGAAGTAACTGGTTTTATAAGAGATTATCTAACAGAAGGAATAAATAACATATATAAAGAGGAAATTTGATGTTACAGTCTAACCAACAAATTATGGATATCAAGAGGTATTACATATGATTTTAAAAAGAATTGATGTCCTGATCTGTTTTGGTTCCGGTTGTGTATCTGCCGGAGCAGATAAGATAAAAAAGAGATTGATCGAAGCATTGAGAAAACATGATCTACTAAGTGAGACCAATATCATTGAGACCGGATGTATGGGTCCCTGTGATTATGGTCCTTTAATGATGATCTACCCGGAAGGTATTTTCTACCGCAAAATCACTGAAAACGATGTAGATGAAATAGTTGAAGAGCATTTTCTGAAAGGCAGGCCAGTTAAACGCTTAATGGTTCAAGATTCAGAGGAAAAACTCGCCGTTAACCTTCAGGATATACCTTTTTTTAAGAAACAGATCAAAGTCGCTTTAGAGAATTGCGGATATCTTAACCCTGAAAGTATTGAAGAATATATTGCTCTCGGTGGTTATGAATCATTAGGGAAGTTATTAACAGAAATGACTCCTGAGAAGACAATTGAAGAGATTGATAAATCAGGTTTAAGAGGTCGTGGAGGAGGAGGTTTTTCAACTGCTTTGAAATGGCAGCTTACCCGCAAAAATCCTCTAACTCCGAAATATATAATTTGTAATGGAGACGAAGGAGATCCTGGTGCTTTTATGGATCGTTCCCTATTAGAGGGTGATCCTCATCGCATCCTTGAAGGGATGATGATAGCTGCCTATGCAATTGGTGCAGAAAGGGGATTTTTCTATATTAGAGCCGAATATCCTTTAGC
Organism: Candidatus Cloacimonadota bacterium; assembly: GCA_019429305.1. Classification (NCBI taxonomy): domain Bacteria; kingdom Pseudomonadati; phylum Candidatus Cloacimonadota; species Candidatus Cloacimonadota bacterium. The sequence goes on along the minus strand of JAHYIR010000019.1, from coordinate 24,148 downwards.
TATCAGAAGAATTAATCTCGCTATTGAACAAGCTCGTGAATTCGGTCTATTAGGTGAAAATATCTTTGATAGTGATTTCTCATTTGATATTGAAGTCAGAAGTGGTGCTGGAGCTTTTGTTTGCGGTGAAGAGACAGCTTTAATAGCTTCAATTGAAGGTTTAAGAGGTGAACCGAATCCCAAACCACCCTATCCCTCTGAATATGGATTATGGGGTAAACCAACAGTTGTTAACAATGTTGAAACATTAGCAAATTTACCTACGATTATTCAAAAAGGTGCGGATTGGTTTGCCGGTTTTGGCACTTCTACCAGTAAAGGAACGAAAGTATTCGCTCTAACCGGTGATGTTAAAAATACTGGTTTGATTGAAGTTCCGATGGGTATAACATTAAAGGAACTGATCTTTGATGTTGGTGGTGGAATAATTGACGGGAAAAAATTCAAAGCCGTACAATTAGGTGGGCCTTCAGGGGGATGCCTAACAGCAGACCATTTGGAAGTCCAGATTGATTATGAATCTTTAAAAGAGAAAGGTTCGATGATGGGTTCCGGTGGAGTTATCGTAATGGATGACTCCAATTGTATGGTCAATATAGCTAAATTTTTCTTAGAGTTCTCTGTTGAAGAATCCTGCGGCAAATGTGTCCCTTGCAGGGTCGGTCTAAAAGAGATGCATCAAATACTGCAAAAGATCTCTGATGGGAGAGGAGAAGAAAGAGATTTAATAAGACTGGAAGAGCTTGGTTCGATGATTAAAAAGCTTTCACTCTGTGGTCTCGGTCAATCTGCCCCTAATCCGGTGTTGAGTACTTTACGGTTTTTCAAAAGAGAATACGAAACTCATATAACGGAAAAGAGCTGTCCGGCATGTGTTTGTTTAAAACTCTTCCATTATCTGATTGATACTGATAAATGTATTGGCTGTTCTCTCTGTGCTAAAAAATGCCCTGTTCAGTGTATAACTGGCAGCCGAGAAGATAAATATGTTATTCATCAGTTAGACTGTGTAAAATGTGGAACTTGCATGGAAGTATGTCCAGTCAATGCTATAAGTAAAATACCCGGAATAAATTCTGATGTAATTGCAGCAGAGGAACAAGAATTCTTATCTGCTGAAGATTTATTATAAAAAGTCAAACAAGGAATCTTATTATAGGAATGATGTATGAAATACTATAGAACGCATATTTTAGTCAGTATGGATGAGATATCTATTCGTGCTGGTGCTAAAGAAATCGAAAGACATCTTGCTCAAGAATTAAAGAAAAACAATCTTCAGGATGAAGTTGCTGTTCTACCTACCGGTTCTCTGGGATATTTTACTCAGGAAGTCTGTATACTTATACTCCCTGACAATATTGTTTACCGAAATGTTACTCTGAATGATATCCCTGAAATCGTAAGTGAGCATCTATTGAAGGGTAGGCAAGTCAAGCGGTTAATTTTTGGGGAGGTTCAATCCCAACAAGTAGATCTTAACTATCAGAAACGCGTTGTTTTAGAGCATTCCGGTATCATTAACCCGGAGAGTATAGAAGAATATATTGGGTATGATGGTTACGAAGCCTGGTTGAAAGCCCTTCTCAAAATGAAACCGGATGACATTGTTAATGAAGTGAAAAAATCGGGTTTAAGAGGACGTGGAGGCGCTGGTTTCCCAACTGGTCTGAAATGGAGCTTTACAGCACCTTTAAAAGTAAAAGAAAAATTCCTCTTGGTTAATGCTGACGAAGGAGAACCGGGAACTTTTAAAGACCGTCTTATCATGGAAGGGGACCCTCATAAGCTAATTGAGGGAATGCTTATTGCCGGTTACGCAATCGGAGCAACCAAAGGTTTTATCTATATTAGAGGGGAATACAAACTTTGTATAGAAAGACTGCAAAAAGCTATCAATCAGGCACATGAATACGGTTTTTTAGGAGAAAACATCTTCGATAGCGGATTTAGTTTTGATATTGAGATCAAAGTAGGAGCCGGTGCCTATGTCTGCGGTGAAGAGACTGCAATGATCGAATCTTTGGAAGGGAAAAGAGGAAATCCTCGGGTAAAGCCACCCTTTCCCGGAATTGCTGGTATTTGGCAAAAACCTACAGTAGTTAATAATGTAGAGACCATAGCAAATATCCCATCAATCATTCTCAAAGGGGCAGAATGGTTCAGTTCTATTGGAACTCCCGAGAGTTGTGGTACTAAAGTTTATACAATTATGGGAGATGTTCTTAACCCCGGGTTATGTGAAGTGAATATGGGAACTCCTCTGAGAGAGATAATAGATGACTATGCCGGTGGTATGTTATACGGCAAGAAGTTTAAAGCTGCATTAGTTGGTGGTGCTGCCGGGGCATTTATACCTGCCCAATTACTCAACATCAAGATGGATTTTCATAATCTAGCCGAATACAAGGCAGTATTAGGTTCTGGTGCTATAATGGTCATGAGTGAGGAGAAGTGCATCGCTGAAATGCTCTGGTCAATTCTTAAATTTTTCCGACACGAATCGTGTGGGAAATGTTCACCTTGTAATAAAGGAACAGAGATTCTTTACAAATTAATTTCCAAAGTCATTCGTTGTAAAGCAACTGATCAGGATTTGAAACAGATGCTCTACGTTGCAGAGAGGATGAAAATTAGTCTTTGTGCATTAGGACAATCTCCAGTGATGCCAATCAGATCGGCTCTGCAGTATTTCCCAGATGACTTTGCCGGTTATTTAAGAAAAGTACAATAATATATGAGATATATTTTTAAGGAGGATTTATGACAATTTACATCAATGGCATTGCTTGTGGAGCCGAACCGGGACAAACGGTTTTGCAAGTAGCCAAAGATAACGGATATTATATTCCATCACTCTGTTATCATCCTAAAACAGGCCCAGCAGGAAAATGTCGGGTTTGTATAGTATCGGTTGAAGGGATGTATGGGTTCCAGACATCCTGTAATCTACCTGTCAAAGATGGGATGAAGATAAATATTGATACCGAGGAACTTAAAGAACATCAGCGACTTGTTGTGGATCTCTTGTTATCATCAGGAAAACACGATTGTCTATCTTGTGAACAAAACGGTAATTGTGAATTACAAGATGCTGCTTATTACCTCGGGATCGAAAGACCTTCTTTTGACTTAGCGCCCAAAACTCTTGATATAGATGAAAGCAGTGAGATGGTTTATGTCGATCGCTCCAAATGCATTCAATGTGGAAGATGTATTGAAGGGTGTAATAACACTGTAGTTAATGAAGTTATAAATTTTTCCGAGCGTGGTTTCGATACAAGAATAGCTTTTGATGACAATCTGCACTTAGGAGAGTCAACCTGTGCTCAATGTGGTGAATGTGTCCAACTATGTCCCGTGGGCACTTTATTAGATAAGAACTCTATCGGAAAAGGAAGGGCTTGGGAACTGGAAAAGGTTACTACTGTTTGCCCATATTGTGGGGTTGGATGTCAATTAGAATTACATATTGATCGCCGAAGGAATAAAATCATTAGAGTGACTGGTGTTGAAGAAGCTTATGTCAACAAAGGAATGCTCTGTGTTAAAGGTCGTTACGGATATGATTTCGTAGGTGATGAAGCGAGATTAACAACACCACTCATTAAGAATAGTGAAGGGAACTTTCAGGAAGCAACATGGGATGAAGCCATTGCTCTTGTCGCAAAAAGATTCAAAGAGATCAAAGAAAAACATGGTCTCGAATCTATCGCTGGTTTAGCATCAGCAAAAGTGACCAATGAGGACAATTACGTCTTTCAGAAGTTCATGAGGAGGGAGATCGGCAACAACAATGTCGATCACTGTGCGCGGTTATGCCACTCCTCAACGGTGGCCGGTCTGGCTGCCTCGTTTGGAAGCGGAGCAATGACAAATGATATCGCTGATATCAGAAAAGCCGATGTAATTTTAGTTACAGGTTCAGATACTACTGCTGCTCATCCTGTTATTTCAGCACGCATAAAAAAAGCTGTTCGCGATGCAAAAACTAAATTGATCGTGATCGATCCTAAGAAAATCAGATTAGCTGATTATGCCGAAATTTATACTGCTCAAAGACCCGGTTCAGACGTAGCAGTACTCAATGGGATTATGCAAATTATCATCAAAAACGGCTGGGAAGATAAAGATTTTATAGCTAATCGCTGTGAGAATTTTGATGCTTTGAAAGAAGAAGTAATGAAAGATAAATACTCTCCTGAAAGTGTAGAAAAGATTTCAGGTATTCCGGCACAAACTCTGATGGACATTGCGGAATTGTTTGCCAAAGCTCCTACAGCAAGTGTTTTCTACTCAATGGGTATTACCCAACACACCACTGGTACTGATAATGTTAAAACTGTAGCTAACCTTCAGATGCTCTGTGGTAATCTCGGTATTCCCGGTGGTGGAGTTAATCCTCTCCGAGGACAGTGCAATGTTCAAGGAGCTTGCGATATGGGTGGATTACCTAATGTATATCCTGCTTATCAGAAAGTAGATGATCCTAAAGTTAAGGAGAAGTTTGAAAAGCTATATAACAAACCTATGTCTGATAAAGTAGGAATTACCGTTACAGAAGTAACATCAGCTGCTTTAGATGGACGATTAAAAGCACTCTATATCATGGGAGAAAATCCCTTCTTGAGTGACCCTGACCAATCACATGTTATTAAAGCACTGGAAAAGATCGATTTCTTAGTAGTGCAGGATATCTTCTTAACTGAAACTGCTGAGTTTGCTGATGTAGTATTACCAGCGAAGTCATTTGCCGAGAAGACAGGTCATTTCACCAACACTGAGAGAAGAGTTCAAAGATTGAATGTTGCAGTCAAAGCTCCGGGACAAGCAAAAGATGACTGGGAGATCATCCAACTAATTGCTAATGCTATGGGGTCAGATTGGAATTATAAATCTGAGAAAGAGATTACTGAGGAAATTAATCTGGTGGCTCCATCTTATGCTGGTATAACATGGGATCGTATCGATCTCAATGGTCTTCAATGGCCTTGCCCGACAACAGAGCATCCTGGAACCCCTTATCTGCATAAGGATAAATTTGCCCGTGGTTTGGGTCTTTTCCATGCCATCGAATTCAAAGAACCGGCTGAACTTCCTGATGATGAATATCCTTTAGTTATGACTACAGGTAGAATTCTGGAACAATTCCATACTGGAACAATGACCAGAAAATCTCCGGGTCTGAATGCTCTCGGTAAACCATCAGTCATGATCTCGGTTGCTGATGCTGAAAAAATTGGTATCAAGAACAGTGAAATGGTACAAGTAAAGACCAGAAGAGGAGAGATCGAAATTCCTGCTTTTGTTACGAAGAAAATTGCACAGGGAACTATCTATATACCCTTCCATTTTGCTGAAGCACCGGCCAATCGTTTGACAATAAACGCCCTTGATCCGATTGCCAAGATTCCTGAACTCAAGGTCTGTGCAGCAAAAGTATCGAAAATAAAGAAAAAGTAGCTTCTTAGGTTACTTTACCTCTGGCAACAACTTGCCATTTAGCATATATTTGAGCCTCTTTGACGACATAAACGTCGTCAAAGAGGTTCATTACTGAACAGGCATGATTAGGTATGATTGTCAATCTATCTCCTATCTGGATTTCATGATCTTTATTAACTCTCAAAATTCCATGCTCTTCCGACAACCGTTCGATTAATATCTCAGGATATTCCTTCAATAAACCATGACCCTTTATCAACTGTGAACCATGCACACCCTTATCCAATCCTAAACATTTACTCCCAGTATCTATAATAATTCTATCCTCAGTAGGTTTGCTGATGACTGTTGAGATGACAGTTAGTGCACAGTTCTCTACAGTCGTTACGCCCAATGAAACCTGAATATTGTCATTAAAAACATAATTACCCGGACGAAATTCGGTGATTCCTCGAGCTTCTTCTAAGAATATTGCAGCCGGTGTCGAACCAATACTAACCTCTGTAACCTTAATTCCGCAAGATATTAACTCGTCAGCAATATAACACATTGTCTGCACTTCTTCTTCTGCTATCTGTTGAACCTCTTCCCTACTCTTTGAACTATAAATATTTCCTGAATGACTTAAAATCCCTCTAAATTGCAATTTCTCTGAATTAATCACTAAACGAGCTAATTTAACGATGTCTGCAGCTGCCGACAACCCACAACGATTCATTCCGGTATCGATTTCGATCAATACTCCCAGTTTTCTATCTTTCAAATCTAGATATTGTTCTAATTGGTTTACTCCTTCCGAGCTATCAACACATACCTGTATACAATTGTTTATGCATAAACGACTTAGTCGTCTAATTTTTTGCTCACCGATTATTTCATTGGCTATGAGAATATCATTGATACCTGCTTCACTCATTACTTCCGCTTCACTCAATTTGGCTACTGTAATTCCATTATCACTCAAAGTGATTTGTTCCAGAGCAATTTCATTAATCTTATGCGTTTTGATATGTGGTCTTAGCTTTATCCCTACTGAATCTGCCAGTAATGCCATCATCTTTAAGTTTCTTTGCAAAATATTATAATCAATTATCAGAGCCGGAGTGTCTATACAGGATATTTTCATTTATAACCTCAGCAAAACTATTTTTCTTTATCCATAATATCAGTCTTATTAAGTCAATATTTATCTCTAAATATAGCATCTCTTTAGGGAGCACACGAGTCGGCCTTGGCCGGCTCGTGTGCTCCCTTATGATAAAGTAGTATTATAATTACATAAAATTTGCTCTTAACTCTTTAACTACCATAGTTATGACTTATACTTTTGTACATAGCTTATCTTAGAATTCAGAACAAATCTTGTTTCTTTTAAAAATAATGCTTGACGGTTTTAATCTTCTAGTCAATTTTTGTCACGAATTGTCAAAGATATTCAAATACAGTCAACGAGATGATTGTCGTGGTGACTGGAGGTCAAATGTCTGGTGAATTTTTAGGAATTTTCGAGAATGCTGTTCATAACAACAGAATCACTCTCCCTGCAGTTTTTAAGAAGAATTTTAGTGCTGCATCCAAGCAGAGTGTCATTGTCACAATAGGTTCAGATGGTACTAATCTGGCGGTATATCCCTTAGATAACTGGAATGCCCTGATTGACCGCTTGAAGAAAGGTGATGAAAATGATAAATTGTTTATGAATAGTCTGATCGATTTTGCTTTATCAAAACGGGAATTAGAAGGTCCTGGACGGATCAGGATCGATAGTTTTCTCTTAGAAGATGTTGGTATAAAAGATTCAGTGATCATCAAAGGTGAAGGTGATTACATATCTCTCTGGAATCCTGAGAAATTCAGAGAAGAAAGAAAGAAGAAACTACAATTTCATTCAGACAGATTCAACGCACTAAGTTACCGCTCATGATCCACTATCATAAACCTGTCATGCTGAAGGAAGCAATCTCCTATTTAGCGTTGAAAGATAATGGGATCTATGTTGATGCTACTTTGGGTGGCGGAGGGCATTCATCAGCAATTTTGCAGGCAAACAAAACTGTGAGATTATATTCTTTCGACCGGGATGAAGAGGCGATCAGACATAATCATAACTTAAAAGAGTCGAACAGAGAAAGATTTTTGATCTTTAATGATAATTTTGTCAATATTAGATCACGGCTTGCTTTGGAGAGAATAACCAAAATTGATGGTATATTATTTGATCTGGGAGTTTCATTTAGTCAGATCTCAACACCATCACGGGGAATGAGTTTTGATCTTGATGGTAGATTAGACATGAGAATGAACCAACAAGATGAACTGACTGCTCACGATGTTGTTAACACCTATTCATTAGAAGAATTAACCAAGATATTCAGAGAATATGGTGAAGAGAGAGAGGCGTACAGGATAGCTTTAGGTATCATTAAACAGCGTCAGATCCGTCCGATCGAGACAACTTTAGATTTGAGTGAGATCATTGATAAGAGTACTCACTCAGCTTATAAAATAAAAGCCAAGGCAAGAATATTTCAAGGGATCAGGATCTATATCAATGGGGAGTTGGAAGCATTAAAAGCAGCTCTTTATGATGCAGTAGAATTAATAAATCCGACCGGAAGAATCGTTGTTATTTCATATCATAGCTTAGAAGACCGAACAGTGAAACAACTGTTTGTTCAGGAAGAGAAAGAATGTATCTGTCCACCCAAGTTTCCCAAATGTATTTGTAATAAGAAAAAAAAGTTAAAGATCATAACAAAAAGACCGTTACTGCCATCACCGGAAGAAGTTGCAGAGAATAGGCAGGCAAGAAGTGCTAAGATGCGGGTAGCAGAGAGAATAAATAGTTATTAGTTATTAGTGAAAACCAGAGGAAGCTTAAAAGCAGTGATCGGTAATCAGTAATCAGGGAAAAAACAAAGGGAGAAATAACAAGCTACCGGAACGCTGCTCTTCACCAAATCTGATAGCCACATTGACTTGGGCTTACCAATTTGATGAAGAGCGGCAGTATCACCGGCTTTAGCTGGTATTTAAGCTTGAAATATTCACAGACTAATCTACAGTAAGGAGAAGGATCATGAAACCTAAGTTACTCTTTTTAATAGTCCTGATATTTTTTTCTATCTATATCCAGTTTCGCCTGAAAAACGAAATTGTTATGACTAACAAAAATATTCTGGGAATAGACTCTGAGTTGAAGGGAGAAAAGGCGACTAACGATGATTTGACATCTACTTACGATGAACTAAGATCTTACAGCCGTATTGTTGAGATAGCGACGAATGAGCTGGATATGATCTTTAATCATACTGATCCGGATAATGTCCATGTGATCTATCAGGATGTGAGAAGTAATAGAACCTTCTTCACTTTCCTCGATCCTATAACAACCTCTGCTGAAGCATTAACAAGGTGATTACGAGGGAGCTAAGGGTGAAGGGGAAGAATGAATTATGAAATTTAAGAAACCAAAACAATATTCATTAAGAGAAGCTCTGAAGAGCGCTGAAGACAAAAGAATGATGAAACGTTTTTTTGCTTTTATGTTCTTGATATCATGGGCAATTATCTTTTGGACTTTTTATCTGTTCGGAGTGCAGATACTCAATCTGCATGGTCTGAATGATCCCCGTTACAAAGCTACAACAACGCTAATTACTCCTCTACGGGGCAATATATATGATAGGAACCGTGAACTTTTAGTACGGACAGTAAGATTTTACCAGATAGATTACGACCGATCTATGCTAAATAGTTTTAGGGAAAATGACCGGAATAAATTGCCAGAGGATTACCGAAATATTGCCAATATCATCTCGGCAAATTCTCATTTATCGAGACAGGCGGTTCTGAACAGGTTAAGCAGCCCGACTGGTCAGTCGAGTATTTATATAAACGATAGAATAAAAGAATCAGATATAGTAGCTATTGAACGGGAGTTGAAGAAAAAAAACTATCAGTCCGGTTTAAGAAAGAAGTATAGTATGCAGCAGAGAGTTTATCCCAAAGGGAATATCGGCTCTCGATTTATCGGTAACGCTATTTATACAAGCACTCAGGAGCCACTTTCAGAATTGAGTCAATTACAGGGTGTAAATGGAATTGAAGAGATCTACGACAGGGATCTGCGAGGAGTCTATGGGTGGGATAAGATGTTTTTTGATGGGCGGAGAAACCCGATCAAAATACCGAACATTGGCAGACAAGCTGTGAAGAACGGAAATTCTCTTATCTTAACGATAGATTACCGGATCCAAGATATCGTGGAGAAGAATTTAAGAGAAGGGCTAACACTCTTTGGAGCAAAAAATAGTGTTGGCATCGTTATGAACCCCAAAACAGGCGAAATACTGGCAATGTCGAGCATAACCTCTTCTGATCAAGATCGCTCAACTTCTGAGATCAGAGTTTCATTGAATTTAGCAACTACCTATATGTTTGAACCGGGTTCTACTCTCAAGCCCTTTACTATGCTGGCTGCTTTAGAAAAAAGGTTAGTTAAAACCAATGAGATATTTGATTGTCGAAAATATACAACAGAACATGGCAGGACGATCAGTGATGCCAAGGAGTTTCATGATCTCTCTGCCAGAGATGTTATTATTAAATCAAGTAATGTTGGTACTGTCAAGATAGCAGATCGGATAGGGTCAAGATCGTTGTATGACACGATGATATCGTTTGGTTTTGGTAATAGAACCGGATCTGACTTGTATGGTGAAAGTGCCGGGTTGTTGCGCAAACTGCGAGATTGGCAAGGTTATTCTCTGCATTCAATTTCATTCGGTCAGGAAATATCTGTTACCCCTTTGCAACTAATTACTGCTTACGGTGCTTTAGCCAATGAAGGAAGGTTAATGCGTCCATATATCGTGAGCCGGGTTATTGATGAGAATCACCGCCTGATCAGAGAGAACTCACCACAGAGGATCAGAACCCTATCTAACAAAGCAGCTCTTGATACTCTGAAAACGATAATGCAGGATGTTGTTGAATATGGAACCGGTACAGCCACAAAGCTTTCTTATATTAATATCGCCGGTAAAACGGGAACTGCCCAAAAACAGGCAGCAGGTCAGGTAGGATATTCAAACAAATATATAGCGAATTTCGTCGGTTTTTACCCTGCAGAAGATCCGAGACTCGTTTGTTTGGTTCTCTACGATGAACCATCTTATAGATATCGACACGCCTCTACTTCAGCCACAGTAACATTCCGCAAGATCACCGAACAGATACTCGCTTTACCCGATTATAACATTGTACCTAAAATACGGTTACAGGAACAGCAATTTGTCACTATGCCTAATGTAACAGGAATGCGGCTGAGCAGAGCTCAAAATATCTTGGAGCGTAATAATATCAAATACCAGATCGAAGGTGTAACCGATCCGGATAATATTGTCATCATTAACCAATTGCCAAAGCAGGGAGTACAGATCGATCAGGAACAGATCGTTATTATTGTGGCTGAGAATCCAAGCCGAATGGCTGAGGAAGAGCCGGCTGAGCAAGTAATGCCCTCCCTTATAGGGTTAACCTTACGGCAAGCAGTTGCTGAAGCTAAGAAGTTTAATCTACATCTGGTAGTTGAAGGGATGGGTGTAGTATCCTATCAGTCAATACCAGCCGGTAGAAGTATAGATGTTGGGGCAACATGCAGGATCAAAGCAAATCTATAACTCTAAGAGAGGTCATTGATCAACTGAGATCTGCCGGATTATTTAGAACACTCCGGAATATTTCAGTTGATGATTACTCTCTATTAGTAGATTATCCTGTCACAGATACGAGGGCGCGAAGGGCGATGGGCGAAGAACGAATTATCAGATCCTTTGTCTGTATCAGAGGAAGTAATTTTGATGGTCATAGATTTGTCAAACAGGCAATAGAAGATGGTATTAAATTGATCATCTGCGAGCAAGAAGATACAGAAAATAAGATTAGACAAATCGTTGTTTCGGATACCAGAAAAGCTTTAGCTTTATTAGCTGCTCTCTATCTGAATGACCCTTCTGCAGATCTTTTTCTTATCGGTGTTACCGGGACAAACGGGAAGACATCAATCGTCAAGATCATAGAAAACATCATGCTGAAACAGGGATTATCAGTTGCGACGATCGGTACTTTGGGTTATTCAATCAATGGTGAACATTATTCGCTGGAACGTACAACTCCTGATATAACTGAATTGAATGAAATTTTGCAAAAAATGCGGCAGGAAAAGATCAAATTCGTAGTAATGGAAGTCTCATCACATGCCCTGAAACTCGATCGTGTATATGGACTTAAATTTAATATAGCAGTGTTTACTAATCTAACCCGGGAACATTTAGACTTTCATAAAGATATGGAAGATTACTATCAAAGTAAAAAGAAGCTCTTCAAATATCTAAAGGACAAAGCCAGTGTAGCCCTGATCAACATAGATGACCCTTATGGGAAAAAGTTATACAATGAGTATCAAGGAGCAAAATACTCTATTTCGGAACAAACTGAGGGGGATATATCATTTCGGGTTGATAAAAGAGATCTGTCAGAAACTATATTCAACTTGGATCTGACTGATAAAATGTTTACTGATAGCATCAAAGATCAGAAGAAATCTATAAAAATTTCAACTCATTTATTAGGGGTGCATAATGCTTTCAATATAGCGGCTGCTGTAACAGCAAGCAAAATTGCTGCTCCTCAACTCGATTTAGATAGAATAACCACTTCATTGCCAACTTATATCAAAGGTAGATTGCAAAAAGTAGCAAATGATCATAACATCTCTTGTTATATCGATTATGCCCATACACCCGATGCCTTGAAGACAGTTTGCAGCACTCTTAAAAGTGTACTGCAGGGAAAAAACCGTGACCTATCGGAATTTGAGACAAAAGGAAGACTGATCACTGTTATTGGTGCTGGAGGAGATAGGGATAAAGGGAAAAGAAAGGAGATGACTAATGCTATCCTGCAACATGCAGACTATGCTATCATCACATCGGATAATCCAAGAAGTGAAAATCCGCTTGATATAATTATTGATCTGATCGGTCACCTTCATCCTTTGTCAAACTACTGGATTGTAGTAGATCGTGAGGAAGCCATTCGAACTGCTATCAGTTTGATCAGCAAGAAAGACATCTTGCTCATTGCCGGTAAAGGGCACGAAACCTATCAAGAGCTCTCCTCGGGAAAAATTCCCTTCGATGACTATCTGATCAGTCAGGATGCCATAAGTAAAAGATACGAGGGGGCGAAAGGCGAAGGGCGGAGAGCGAGGGAACGAGAGAGCGATGCTCCTGTTAGTTTCTGTTTATCCCATTCACCAGCTTCTATAAGAACATCGGTACCTCTTGATCTAATACAGGTTAGATTGCTGCTGGAGTTAAATAGGGATTTCGATGCTTATTGCTCTCAGCAACAAAAAACCAATAAGAATATAATGTTATACGATAACAGCTCACGAATTGAACTTCTCAGGAGTAGGGGGCTAACAGAACTTAATTTGACATTTCAAAGTGTGTCAACAGACACACGAACTATAGGTGACAATTCTCTCTTTTTTGCTCTCAGGGGTGAAAACTTTGATGGACATAAGTACGTCTCAGAAGCTCTAAAATTTAAGAATAACTGGGCTGTTGTTGATGAAGATTTTGAATTTGAAGGTGTGAAGAATACATTAGATTCTCAAAGGATCATTAGGGTTAATAATGCGCAGGATGCCTATTCTCTATTAGCAAAGAAGTATCGTTCTCTCTTTAATGTACCGATTGTTGCAATAACAGGAAGTAGTGGGAAAACTACAACAAAAGAATACTGTTATAATATCTTATCGATTAAATCACAACCCGTGCTGAAAAATTTTGCCAATGAGAATAACATTTTAGGCGTCTCCAAAACGCTATTCAGGCTATCAAGTTATCAATACATGGCAATTATCGAAGTGGGTTCTAACCATTTCGGAGAAATTCAGAGATTAGCCGACATCTGTGAACCAGAAATAGCAATTATCACTAACATTGGACCATCTCATTTAGAGTTTTTACAGGATCTGGATGGGGTCTTTCGCGAAAAGAGTGCTCTCTTGAAGCGAGATTTATGGTTTGCTCTGATACCACTTCACGATCCTTATTTTGATGATCTTCCTGGAAATCTATTACGGATAGGTTTTGAAGAAAAAGGGGTTAAACACCATAAAAACTATATTGTTAAGATAATAGATCTGGCTCAAAATAACAGTAGGTTTGTGCTCAATAATGAATCATACAAGATTGCTTCTGATCTACCTTTTAACATTCTTAATGCAGCTTTTGCAGTTGCTCTTGCTAAAAACTTCGGGTTTGAGAGAGAGACTATACAGTCAGGATTAGATTTACCAGTATCGCTCCAAGACAGAATGGAGATCTATTACGAAAAAGATCGTCTGATTATCTCAGATTGTTATAATGCCAATCCTATCAGTATGAAACTGGCAATAGATTATTGGTTGCTACGTGAGAAAAAAGAACCTCATATTGCTATTCTCGGAGATATGTTGGAATTAGGTAACGATTCAGAAAAATATCATCTGGAGATAAGGGATCATATAACTGATAGGAGCAAACATCATCAAATAGTACCTCAGATAATTACCGTAGGAAATCTATCTAAGCTATATGAAGGAGAAAGACACTTTAAGAATGTCGAAGCTCTTTTAGCTTCGGATCTTCTCGCTCATTTAGCAAAAAAAGCTGTCATACTCATCAAGGGTTCTCATAGTATTCACCTCGAAAAAATCAAAGGAAGGTTGTAATGTTGTATCATCTTTTTTCGCCCTTAGTAGAGCAATCTATAATTTTCAATGTCTTCCGTTATGTCACATTCAGGGCAATCGCTGCATTTATCACTGCTTTGCTTTTCTCTCTCTTTATTGGTCCCAAAATGATCAGAATGCTGAAAAAGGGCAAGGTTGTAGAGACGATAAATGAGCATGTTCCGGAGACGCATCAAAGTAAAAACGGTACACCGACAATGGGTGGTTTGATCATCCTTACAGCTTTGATTTTAGCTGTTATCTTGTGGAATAATCTGACTAACAGCTATGTACTCATAATGCTTCTGGTTGCTTTCTGGTTGGGTGGTATCGGCTTTATTGACGATTACCTGAAGAACATGATGAATTATAAGAAGGGATTAATAGCTCGTTATAAGCTGATCGGTCAGATCTCCCTCTCAGTAATTGTAGTGTTGGCAATTTATCTTGGAACTTCGGACAGACAAGCTTTCACGACTATTAGTGTGCCCTTTTTCAAAGATTTTTTGCTTCCTTTGGGTTGGTTGTATTTCCCCTTTGTAGTAGTGATGATCGTCGGAACTTCGAATGCTGTTAATATTACCGATGGATTAGATGGATTAGCGGGAGGTACTCTGGCGATAGCGGCTCTGGCTCTCGGTGTCATGGCATATATTAAGGGTAATGTTAATCACTCAGAATACCTGCAACTGAATTTTATTCGTGAAGCGGGAGAATTGACTGTTTTTATCGCAGCGATCATTGGTACTATTCTTGGTTTTCTGTGGTTTAATTCTAAACCTGCTCAAGTATTTATGGGAGATATTGGTTCTCTCACTCTGGGCGGCATCATGGCTACTTTAGCTCTCTTACTAAAGGAAGAAATCTTCTTCGCTATTGTTTGTGGTGTATTTATTATGGAAGCACTATCTACTTTAATCCAAAGGTACTATTTCAAATATACGCGAATTAAAACAGGTACAGGGAAACGAGTATTTCTTTGTGCCCCTTTGCATCATCACTTTGAAAAGAAAGGGATACCGGAAGAAAAAATCGTCGTTCGGTTTTGGATCATAGCTGCACTATTCGCAGCAATAGGTTTAGCAACCATTAAACTCAGGTAATCATTTGTTGAGGATATATGGAAATTAAGGGATTGAAATTTGGCATCTTAGGAATGGCTCGCAGTGGAGTGGCGACTGCTCTGAAAGTTTTAGAGTATGGCGGTTCTCTGTTTATAAGTGATATTAAGTCAGAGAAAGAATGCCGAGATGATATCCTTATTCGTTATAATGAAGAAGTATGGAATAAACTTATACCTTATGCTGAATTCGGACAGAATTCTGATAAAATTCTTGATTGTGATTTGCTAATCGTCAGTCCAGGCATTTCAACCGAACATAAAATAATTGAAAAAGCTATTCAGAAGAACATCAAGATTATTAGTGAAGTCGAGTTTGGTTTTCTCATTAAGGATAGGTCGAGTAAGATCATTGCTGTAACCGGTTCTAATGGGAAAAGTACTACCGTATCGCTGATCCATCATATACTACAATCTGCCGGATTGAAAAGTATACTGGCCGGTAACATCGGGAATCCCATGAGTGCCTTTCCAATCGATAAACCGGGTATTGATTACCTTGTATTAGAATTGAGCAGTTTTCAATTAGAATTAATTGATATTTTTCTTGCTGACACAGCAGTGTTCTTAAATATTTCTCCTGATCATCTCGATCGACATAAAAGTATTGAAGAATATATATTAACCAAGATGAGGATCTTTAAAAATCAAAGAATTGAGCATAAAGCTGTCCTCAATGCAGAAGATAAGAGGATAATGTCTAATATTGATGCCATTGCTTCGAAAAAGAGTTTCTTTGCAACAGATAAAGTTCATATACCAGAAATAAATGAAGAAACGGCTTATATGAAGGGGCAAGAGATTATCTGGGAAGGAAGAGAGAAAGATAGTCAATTGATAAATACTTCCAATATTCCGCTATTAGGAATACATAATAAAATGAATGTAATGGCAGCAATATTGGCTGTTAGTAACGAGCTTAAAGATATAAACATAATTAACAGGTCTCTCCAGACTTTCTTACCACTACCTCACCGACTCGAAAAAATTGGTGAAATAAAAGGTATTGAGTTTATTAACGACTCTAAAGCAACCAATACAGATTCGGTTAAATATGCTCTTACAGCTTTCGATAAACCGATTCATTTGATAGCCGGAGGGTATGAAAAGGGTGAAGATTATTCTGTTTTAGTACCCTATTTGAAAGAAAATGTTAAGCGGATTTATCTTATCGGGAACACTAAGCAGAAGATGCAGTTAGCTTTCCTATCTCTTAAAAAACGGATCAGTACTCATATGACGATGATAGATGCAGTACTGGCAGCTTATAAAGATGCGACTAAAGGAGAAGTGATTCTTTTATCTCCCGCCTGTGCCAGTTTTGATATGTATAAAAATTTCGAACACCGTGGCGATGTTTTTCGCACCATAGTTAAGGAGTTGATAAAAAATGAAAAATGATTACTCACTTAAGAGCCCTCTGAAGTATAAAATCGTTGGTTTTGATTCATATATCTTAATTGCTTACATACTTCTTTGTTTAATGGGACTATACATGAACCTCAATATTAGTTCAGTTACCGAGCCAAATATGAGTACTTTTATGAAGCAGCTGCTGTGGGTATCTTTATCATTAATCACAATGTTCTATGCATTTACTGTGATAGATATCAAAAAACTACACCGTTACATTCCTTTACTAACTTTTATTAATATAATCTTGCTTGTTCTTGTTCTCCAATTTGGTGCAGTAATCAATGGAGCCAGAAGGAGTTTTGTTTTCTTCGGAATGAATTTTCAACCGAGTATCTTTGTCAGGGTAATGCTGGTGTTATACTTCGTCTATTTTTTAGATAAAAAACAAGATCTGATCGACCAAACCGATCCGAAAGGATTTATAAAATACTTTAAACCGTTAATTGTTGTATCAGTTATTACTTTCGCAATAATACTCAAGCAGCAACATTTCAGTACAATTGTTATCTCAGCCATGACTCTGATGTCATTATTATGGATCTCTAAGATCAGACTTTCTACGATCGCAGCTATTATCTTGATAGTATCTATTGGTTTTATCGGTATTCTGAGTTATGGTGCATCATATCGTGAATCTCGTATGGATTTGTTTAAAAAGTACTCGCTGATCTATAGGATCATCAACAAAGATGTGGCTAATATCTCTGTTGACGATTATCAAGTTAAACAGAGTTTGATCAGCATGGTAGCGGGAGGTTTATTTGGCACATCCCATGTCTATGGACAAGCAAAGCATTTTTATTTACCAGAGTCAAGAACCGACTATATTTATAGCATTATCGGTGAAGAGTATGGTTTCATTGGTGCTATGGTCGTATTTATTCTATACTGTGTTATCCTCTTCCGTGGTCTATTGGGGTCTTTACAACTTAAAGACCTGTTTCTCAAGTTAGCGGTCATCGGGCTGACCCTCAATATCTTTTTTAATGCCTTTGTTAACATTGGGGTAGCAATGGCAGCACTCCCCTCAACAGGAGTAACCTTGCCATTTATGAGTTATGGTGGAACCTCCTTGATCGCGAATTCATTAAGTATTGGACTGATATTAAACATCACAGCAGAGAGAAGAGCATGTTAAGAATTATCGTAACTGCAGGTGGTACAGGTGGACATATTTTCCCAGCAATTGCTATTATAGAAGAACTGCAGGCAAGAGGCATAGATATTTTATTTGTAGGCAATCAAAACAGTATGGAAGAGAAGATAGTAAAGGATATAGGCATTCCTTTCAGAGCTATAGATGTTCAGAAATTATATAGGAGTTTTACTTTGAAGCATCTAAAATTCCCGTATAAATTCTTGAAGAGTTATATATTAAGTAATAAGATCTTAGATGAGTATAAACCAGATTGCTCAATTGGCACAGGTGGGTTTGTGAGTGCTCCAATATTAATTTGTGCTGCCACCAAAGGAATACCTATCTTTTTACAGGAACAAAACAGTTATCCCGGATTAACAACAAGGTTGTTGCGGAAAAGAGCGGAGAAAATATTTATCGCCTACGAATCGGCAATGAATTATCTTCCAAATAGCAGTTGCGAATATACAGGCAATCCCTTGCAGAAAGGTTTCACTATGACCAGAGAAGCTGATGTGCATCATAATACCTCCCCTGATACATCTGTTTCTCTTTTAATACTTGGTGGCAGCCAAGGAGCACAAGCGATTAATGATACTATCATTGAGACCATTCCGGATTTTCTCAAACTTAACATGCATATTATTTGGCAGACAGGTGAACGTAATTATGAAAGAGTAAAGGAAATGCTCGGTAATCTTAATAGTGATGAGAGAATTGAAATATTCCCCTTCTCTTTTAATATGCAGGAAGTTTATCGAAGATCCGATATTGCTGTGTCCCGTGCCGGTGCTCTTACTTTAGCTGAATTAGAGCATATGAGAATACCTGCTATCGTTATCCCTCTTCCCCATTCAGCAGGCAATCATCAATACCATAATGCCAGACAGCTGGAGGAGCAGAAAAAAGTAATAATGATCAAGCAAGCTGAGTTAACTTCAGCAAAGTTTCTTCAATCAATCAATATAATTAGATCTAAGCTGGATGAATTCCGCAGTAATATGATAGGTTCCAAACATGCTACAGCAGCAGCAAAGATCGCTGACATAATCACAACTTCTATCAAGAACAAAGCTCAAGAGGGACAGAATGTTAGGGAGAACTAAGAAGATCCATTTTGTCGGAATCGGTGGAATTGGTATGAGCGGTATCGCAGAATTCTTGCACAATCAGGGATTCATCATAAGCGGCTCAGACTTGTACAGATCGGAGGTTACAGATCATTTAGCAGGGAGAGGAATAACAATATATGACGGTCATGATCCTGCTTTCATTCAGGATATTGATGTTGTAGTAAAATCTTCTGCCGTTAAAAATGACAATCCAGAGATTTCAGCTGCTTTAAATAAGAACATTCCTGTTATCCGCCGAGCTGAAATGTTAGCTGAAATAATGAGGATGAGTTACGGTATAGCTATTGCTGGGACACATGGGAAAACCACTACTACCTCTATTGTTGGTTTGATCTTAAAAGAAGCAGATTTAGATCCTACTGTTATTGTTGGAGGTAAGGTTAAAAATTTCGGATCTAACAATGTTATGGGCTGCGGCAAATTCATTGTTGTTGAAGCAGATGAATACGATCGTTCTTTTTTATCTCTTACCCCTATTATCGCAGGAATTACCAACATCGAAGCAGATCATCTTGATTGTTATGAGAATCTTGATGATATTAAAAGAGCATTTACTACCTATGCCAACACGGTACCTTTCTTTGGTTGCATTATAGCTTGTCTGGATGATCATGGTGTTCAATCTGTTATTCCCTTTTTGAATAAGAGGATCATCACTTATGGTATATCAGAGCTTGCTGATCTAAAGGCATCTAATATTGAGATGAACAATTTTATCTCTGAGTTTGATGTTATCTTTAAAGATACCCCTCTGGGAAGAGTCAAACTAAATATCCCGGGTATTCACAATATTCAAAATGCTTTACTGGCTCTAACTATTGCTCAGGAGCTCGATATTAGTTTCAGAGTGATCCAAAAAGCTATCGAGTCGTTTACCGGTGTTTACCGTAGATTCGAATTAAAAGGGAAGTATAATGATATTCTCGTTTATGATGATTATGCCCATCATCCGACAGAAATAATGGCAACATTAAAGGGTATTCGGGAAAGTACCGGTAAGCGAATAGTCGCAGTGTTCCAACCTCACCTCTTTACCAGAACACGGGATTTCTATCAAGAGTTCGGCTCTTCATTTTTTTCGAGCGATGTTTTAGTTGTTACACCGATCTATGCAGCTCGTGAAAAACCATTAACCGGTATAACGAGTGAGTTAATAGTTAAGGCAGCTATTCAGGCAGGGCATCAAAATGTTACCTGTATATATAATAATGATGAGATCGTTCCCTATATCAGTTCAATAATGAAACCGGATGATATTATTATTACTCTGGGAGCAGGTGACATTTATAAATATGGTGAACTACTCCTTAACTCTCTTTCTGGAGTGTCTGTAACATGACTACAATCTGCCCATCTGTCACCCTTTTGTCATGTCGAGCAAAGTCGAGACATCTCATCACTGACCATAGTGAAGCATACATAATCTTGCTTTTTTTAATGTTAGTCGGTGTTGAGATCTCTCCATTACGCAAGATCCACTTTCGTGTCTCTTTCTCCAGTCGATATGACAAACGTATTATAACATAGACTTCATTATGTGTATTGATTGCTAATTAAGAGGTAAATTAAGATGAGAAAGCTAAGAAAAAGACGAGGAAACAGCAGGTACTATCTGTTATTCATAGTACTGGCTTTCCTTTTCTTATCTATGATCATGGGTTTTTCTCATCTGGTCAGGCATCTAAGTATGTTCAATATCCACCGAATAATTATTGTTGGTAATCAGAACCTTGATGAGAACTTCTTACAAGATCTGGCTGCCGAATTCATCGGAGAAAATCTCTATTCGATCCCGGTCCGGAATGTCAGTAATAAATATGAAGATATTGTGCGTATAGCAAGCTTGCGAGTGAGCCGATCCTTCCCCAATAGGTTAAAAATAATGATCAATGAAAGGATCGGCTATGTATATATCAGGACCATAGAGGGTTCATTAGTTCCCCTGAATATACAGAGGATCATCTTGGATGCCAAAGGGATCTATCCTCAGGAAGATCTCCCAATAATTCATAGTAGATTAAGTGTCAGTGATCTGACTACCGGTAGTATCCTTGATGACGATCATATTGAGAAGATCCTCAATGTTCATGAGCTTATCCTAAAAAGCAACATTGATGAAAGATCGATCTCTGAATACTATATCCAAAACAATAACATCTATCTTATAGAGTCCATGACAGGTAGCAAAGTTATCCTTGGAGACAAAGACTTTCCTCAGCGTATCCAGAAGCTGGAGTTCGTCATGGATAATATTGGCTTAAATCGTCGCTCAACAGTTGATCCGAGATTTGACGGTCAAGTAGTAATTAGGTAGGGAGGAAGATAATGAAACGAACAACAGTTGTCACTGCAGTGGATCTGGGAACGACAAAGATCTCAGTTATTATTGCCCGGTTGCTGGATAATGGCAAATTTGATTTGTTGGGTGTGGGTGACGCTCAGTCAGTCGGTATAGAGAATGGGATCATCAAAGATATCCGCAAAACTTCCGATTCGATCAGAAAGGCACTCGAAATTGCTGAGAAAAACGCTGAGATCAAGGCATCAAATATCTTCGTTGGTATTGCCGGTGAACATATAAAAAGTACCAATGCTATCAGCAGGTTATCATTAACTGATCCCATCAGAGGAGAACCTGCAGAGATCAATCAGGAACATATTCTCAAAGTGATCAGGAACGCAGAAGAATCAGTTATTACCCAAGAAGGTGATAAGAGTCAAAAAATAATTCATGCCATCCCTCAGTACTTTGAGGTTGATAATCAGGATAATATTATAGATCCCGCTGATATGAGCGGTTATATTCTTACTGCCCACGTACATGTGATCCTTTCAGACATCAACGCCCTGAGAAATGTCAATAAATGCTTCGAATTGATCGGATATAAACCGGAAAGCATTATCTTGGAACCGGTCGCTTCCAGTAAAGCTGTACTTACGAACGATGAAATGTATTTGGGCTGCGTTTTGCTTGATATTGGAGGAGGTACAACAGATATCGCCTGCTTTTATAAAAACAGTATCCGGTTCAGTCTGATCAAGCCAATGGGAGGCAACAACGTCACTAATGACATTGCTTTAGGGCTTACTACAACCCAGAAATTTGCTGAAAAACTTAAGATCCAATATGGCGATGTTATAGATTCTGAGGTAGATGAAAATGCTGTCATAGAAGTTGAAGGGATGGGTGGCAGGCAACAAAAACCTCAAAAACTAAAGTATTTTATTAAGATCATTGAGAGCAGAGTGAGAGAAATATTAGAGATCGCTTATACCTCGATCGCTAATATTAAGTACCATGATTATATGTCTGCTGGGTTAATAATTACTGGGGGTACTTCTCTCTTATCACACATTGAATACTTAGCAAAAGATGTTTTTAATATGGAGGTCAGAATTGGGTATCCTGATCTTTCCCGCTTGAATAATCCAACCAAACATTTAAAAGACCCCAAATATGCTACAGCTGTCGGATTATTATATCACGCTGCTGACTTAGTTGCTGCAGAAGAGGTAGATAATAATGTTATCCCCCCGGCAAGAAGCATTGTCAAAATGACAAAAGGCATTATAAAAACTATATATGATAACATCGCTGATTTCTTTTAGAATGTCATCCTGAGTGATTGGTGAATCCAATTGTATCGAAGAATGAATGACATAGGATTTAAACAATAAAATAAGGAGTAAGAGGAGGCAATTATGATAGAATTTGATCAAAGTCCCGGTTTTTTTTCGACAACTATAAAAGTTATTGGTGTCGGTGGTGCGGGTGGCAATGCTGTTAATACCATGATAGAAAAAGGTATTCAAGGTGTTGAATTCATAGTGGCAAATACCGATGTCATGGATCTAAAAAAATCCCAAGCAAAAATAAAACTACAATTAGGACAGAAACTTACCAAAGGGCATGGTACTGGTAACAATCCTGATATAGGCATGGAAGCAGCTTTAGAATCACAGGAAGAGATTAAAAAAGTTTTAGAAGGTACAGATATGCTCTTCATTGCAGCTGGATTTGGGGGAGGAACTGGAACTGGTGCTGCTCCGGTTATTGCTGAAATAGCGAAGGAGATGGATATCCTGACTCTTGGAATCTTTACCTCTCCTTTTGAAAAAGAAGGAGTCAAAAAACTGCAAAACTATGAAAACGGTCTGTCGAGGATAAGAGGGAATATTGACAGTTACATAATCATTCCCAATGATAAACTAAGTAATATCTGCGCAGATATGGTTATCTTTGAAGTATTTAAAAGAGCTGATAGTATTATCTATGATGCAGCTAAAGCCATGTCAGATATAATAAACCGCAGCGGTTATATCAATGTCGATTTTGCTGATGTTAAAACTGTCCTATTTAATATGGGTTATGCTCTTATGGGCACAGGTATCTGCGAAGGTGAGGATAGGGCGGTAAGAGCAGCAAAGGAAGCTATCTCTAATCCATTATTAAATGATATATCTCTGACCGGCTGTAAAGCTATTTTAATGAATATTACTATAGGTAATGACATGAAATTCACCGAATTTGAAGATATTATGTCAGTTGTTAACGATGAAAGTGGTCCCTCGGCTAACATTATAACAGGTTTGGTTATCGACGAAGAGATGACTGGTAAAATATGTGTCACGATCTTCGCTACTGGTCTTGCTATAAAAGATAAAACATTACCTAACTTGATACATTTTAAAAATGATGATCAATCTAATAATGAATTAAAACAGATATTTAAGAGAATTGGTAATTCTCAAGAACTTGATATAGATAATCCTAGACCTCATACACCGCAGAAAGAAATCATTAAAAATGAAGATATTGGTATTCCGGCATTTATGAGACGTTTTTCTGACTAACTTTTGACTCCGTCGCCCTCGGAAGCAGCCACGAAGAGTTGTTTTCCTCGGTTCTTCTTTTACTCGAAGATTCACCAAAAACCTCACAAACAAAGCAGGATTCATCCCGGATCCTGCTTTCCTTTTTAGTACAATGATCTTATTCAATCTGAGTGATCGATCAATATTCGCCTTCTCACCCATTCACTCCCTCGTAGTTATCAACCTGAGTCTTCTGCACCAAAATGGCAGGCATCATTGAGGGAGTACTCCAT
>JAHYIR010000018.1 GCA_019429305.1 Candidatus Cloacimonadota bacterium | reverse complement strand
CAGTGATCAGTGAACTGGAAAAACCAGAGGAAGGATAGCAAGCATTAACAACGGATAGACACAGATTAGAAAAGGATACACACGGATGCACCAGCGGGAGCTTAGCTGCGATGCAGCAATGTACAATGTATAATGTAGAATTTATAATGAAAATCTTTAGAAGCGAAGCAAGTCCATTGGGAGGAATAGCAAGCATTAACCACGGATAGACACGGATGAAAAATAATGAACACAGATGCACCAGCGGAAGTTTAGCTGCGATGCAGTTATTTACAATGTATAATGTATAATGTAGAATTTATAATGAAAACCTTTATAAGTGAAGCAAGTCCATTGGGAGTGTAGCAGGAAGATTGGAACACCGGCTTCAGCCAGTGATAAAGAGAATAATCTTTCTAAACATTCCTATAAAATAAAAAAAATAGAAGTCATGATTTGTTTGTTAACTTCACTAAAAATAATCCCATAAAGGTGCTGAAGTGATTGTGTAGCTAAATGTTAGAAATCAAGATGCCGGTTTATTGCGTTCCGGAAGAATTTTGATTATTTTTTAGATTCTCTGAAATACTTTACAGATAAGGGTACTGACGAGATAATATAAAGAGGAAAAAAAGGAATTTTTGCCGAAAAGTGATTTTTGTGATGCATATATAAGTAGAAGGATGTGATCAGTGATCAGTGAACTGGAAAAACCAGAGGAAGGATAGCAAGCATTAACAACGGATAGACACAGATTAGAAAAGGATACACACGGATGCACCAGCGGGAGCTTAGCTGCGATGCAGTAATTTACAATGTATAATGTATAATGTATAATGTAGAATTTATAATGAAAACCTTTATAAGTGAAGCAAGTCCATTGGGAGGATTAGCAAGAAAGAATAGTTACTAGTTATTAGCTACCAGCTACTAGCTACTAGTAAAAAACATAAAGAAGCAAAGCAAGTCCATTGGGAGTGTAGCAAGAAGGAGACTAACCACGGAGACACAGAGGACACGGAGAAAAAAAATATGATGCACTAGCGAAAGGATTAGCAGGGAGAAAAAAAGTTACGAGCGAAAAAACCAGAGGAAGGGTAGCAAGAAGAAATAGTTATTAGCTACCAGCTACTAGCTACTAGTAAAAAAACATGAAGAAGAATAGCAAGTCCATTGGAAGGAAAAATCGAGGGGGGAGAGGGAGCGAAAAAGAAGTAAGTAGTAGATAGTAAGTAGCAAAAAACCAAAGGGAGTTAAGCAAGTCGATTGGGAGCGAAGCAGGGAGAGAAAAGTTGGGGGTGAAATATGTTGACAAAAAATGATTGGTAAGTAAATAATAAAAAATGAGTAGTAGTACACATCTAAGGTTAATGCTATTGCTCAGAGAAAAATGTAGTTGTATCTTTGTCCGGATGGTCAGGAGTATATGAAGTACAAGATTTATGGTTGCTTTCTTTGCCTGCTTGATATCTTTATCGTCGGCTTTGCTTTCTTTTTGGTAGCTTGGCATCGGGCAGGTACGAGGATTATAATTCGTAATTATTCGCGACCTTTGATCGGGTTTACCATTATCTGGATTGTAGTTTCAATTTTAGGGTGTAAATACGACTTCAAACCACCAAAGAAATTGATCAATGTAATTATTTGTGTAATGCGAGACAATATTATGGCTTTAGCCATTGTCTTTGTGGCAATGTACTTCTTCCAACTATTCTTTTACTCCAGATTGATCGTCTTTGGTACCATAATTCTAACAACTATTTTAGAACTGATAATCTTTACTCTTGTTTATTATACTTTCAGGTTTTATAAGGATACTGACATTGATGAGAGGGGAGTTTTTATCACTCAGTCGGATAAATTGAGAACCGGTACTTTCTATACTAATAACGGCTCAAATTTAGCGGAAGTATTACCGTATGTTCCTCCCTTTGGCGAGGATGTAGTCGCGGATACGGTAATGCTTAAACTATGGAGAAACTATCTGAATAAATGTTCGGAATTGTTCAACTTCATAAATGACACTGTCAGCTTAACATCATTCTCCGACAGAGCGAGTATGGTGCTTAAGAGCTCGACAATCTTCAATATTGAGCATTTTGATCCCGGATCACAGCAGTTGTTTATCAATCTGCATCCGGTGAATGATTTTAGAAGGGTCAATCGTTATTTCATCAAGGTTAATGAGAATCTGGCCGAAGGTGGTGTCTTTATCTGTTGCGGTGAAACGATAGGGCAACGTTATAACAGGTTTAAAAGGAGTTTCGGGAAGTTATTCGGAAATATCTTCTATTTCTTTGACTTTATTTATCGAAGAATTTTGCCTAAGATTCCCTTAACTCAGGGACTCTATTTTGCCCTTTCCCAAGGGAAAAATCGTTCCTTACCCGAAACAGAGATTCTGGGTCGGCTATATTTCTGCGGCTTCAAGCTGTTGGGATATAAAGATATCGATGGGATGATGTATTTCATTGTAAAAAAGATAAAAGAACCGTCGCAAGATATTAATCCATCCTACGGACCAATAATTAAATTACGAAGGGTAGGGCTCAACGGAAAGATCTTCTTTTGCTATAAACTGCGTACGATGCATCCTTATTCTGAATATCTGCAAGAATATATTCACACTCTTCATTCCGTCTCCAATTCCGGCAAATTTGCCAATGATTTCCGGATCACGGATTGGGGCAGGTTTTTCAGAAGATATTGGATTGATGAGTTACCACAATTTATTAACCTATTCAGAGGTGATTTGCGGATAATCGGCACGAGGGCTTTAAGTGTGCATTTCTTTGAGCAATATCCGAACGATATAAAAGAGATGAGGTTGAAGATCAAGCCGGGACTGATCCCTGTATATACGGCAGATAAGGTAACTAATTTACCCGATTTACTTGTATCGGAAAGGAAATATTTAGAAAGACACATGAAAAAACCTTTTACTACCGATTGTGTTTATCTCTGTAAGGCACTGTTTAATATCCTGACCCGGAGAGTGAAGTCGTTGGATTGTTATCAATGATGTTTTTTCTTTTTCTTCGGAAAAAGAAATAGGCAAAGAAAACCTCCCGGCTCTACAATTAACGGTTAAAAACCTTCTCGCATCTGCTTTTTTCGCTAAACATCTCGCTTCGCCCGTCTAACAGTAGCTGCGAAGCAGATTCTCGTACGGTTTTCTTAACACCATTAGTTGTAATACCGGATGATCGAATCCCACCCACCATCCAATATTGGTCTACGATCAAACTTAACTAGCTGCTTTAAAAAAAGAGATGCTCTATTGTCTGCAATCGGAAATCAACAGAAAAATGTGTGTCATCTTAAAAGTTTGCTGAAGGGATAAAGTCGAGGGAGAGACTAAGAGAGTGAGCGAAAAAAAGTAAGTAGTAGGTAGAGAAGTCCACTTGAAGGATAGCTTAGAAGAGATAAAAAAAAGAATACAAGCGGATGAAAGATTCAATTTAATTCAACCATTCTTCCTCAATACTGTCGTATATTAACAAAATTGTTTCGTCCTGAGTGTTCTGCTGATAGTTTCTTGCTTTAACTGACAGCAGAATGTATCGAAGGATTAAGAATACTGATAAACAATATTTCATGCTACCCTTAAATATTTTGATGTATCAGATACTTAGTTCTCTTTTCATGAATTCGATATCTTGTTCGAGTTTATCGGTTATATAGATACCCTCTTTTCTAACGCGCTGTTCGTTAAGGTATTCCTTTTCTCCGGCAACATAGATCTTCTCTTGTCCGACAACTTTCTGAGAAGCAAGTAATTTTCGCATTATGTTACCGACTGTCTGTTTAAATATTTGAGGATCGATAAAGAAAGAGATATTGATCGCCATAAAGAAATGTCCCAATTTGTAAGGTGCCAAATTACCATTTTCCGAACCTGTTAGTTGATCCATATAACTACCGTTCTGTAATGCAGCACAGAGAATCTCAACCATTGCAGCCAGACCATATCCTTTATGTCCGCCGGTGATTTCATTGTCTCCTCCGATTGGGAGAAGAGAGGCAGTTCCTTGAGTAAGATCCCTTAAAAGTTGAACCGACTCTGTGTGGGGGTTACCTTCTTTGTCTATGGCTAAACCTTCCGGAGTTGCTTTGTCTTCACGGGCATAAACCTCTATTTTACCACGTTGTGTTATTGAGGTTGCGGCATCATAGAGAAAGGGATAATCCATGTCAGAAGGGGCACCGAAACAGATAGGGTTAGTTCCCAAGAGGGGTGTTACTCCAAAAAGAGGAGCTATGGAAGGTCTGGCATTGGAGAAGGTGAGACCGATCATATTTTCTTTTATAGCCATTTTGGCATAGTAACCACAGATCCCGTAGTGAGTTGAGTTTCTGACAGCTACCGAACCTATCCCGAATTGACGAGCTTTTTCTATTGCTTTTTGCATAGCGTGATGACCGATAACGTGACCCATACCGTGATTGCCGTCCCAAACTGCTGTAGCTGCCTTGTCGGAGATTATATCTATCTTGGTTATAGGTTTCTGAATACCCGCTTTGATACGATCATAATACATCTTCAAACGACCTATACCGTGCGACTCAATGCCAGAGAGATCGGAAGCGATCAATATATCAGCACAGATTTTCGTTTCTTCTTCCGGTACACCAAGGTTGATAAAGACAGTAATTATCAGATCATATACTTCGTTAATCGTCATGAATTTTGCCATGTTTATTCCTATACTTTGTTTGTAGAGGTTTCAAATATGTTTATTTACCTTTGTTGTGTCAAGTTAAGTTAATGTAGTCAATATCTCCTAACTAACTTTTGTCATGTGACTGCGTCAACCCTGTCCTGAGCTTGTCGAAGGATCGGAAGTAACCACGATGAAGCGTTTTCCTAGGTTCGAGTGAAGCACTATCCCCTTTTTGTCATGTCGAGCGTAGTCGAGACATCTCATCACGGTGGTTGGTTAAGCAATCTGTATTATGTTTTTAATACTTTGGTCGGTTCTGAAATCTCTCCATTGACTTCGTCGAGGTCGGAAGCAGCCACAAAGAAGGAATTTCCTCGGTTGCGAAAGACTCACTACGTGAATCTTTCTCCAGTCGAGATGACACAGTGAAAAGCGTCATGTTATGAGAAGCCCCCTTTTTGTCATGTCGAGCGGAGCGAAGAGTAGTCGAGACATCTCATCACGGTGGTTGGTTAAGCAATCTGTATTGTTGATTTATTATTCTGGTCGGTGCTGAGATCTCTCCATTGACTTCGTCGAGCTCGGAAGCAGCCACAAAGAAGGAATTTCCTCGGTTACGAAAGACTCACTGCGTGAATCTTTCTCCAGTCGAGATGACAAAATGGAGGAGTGTCACTCCAGTCGAGATAACAAATAAAGGTGTATTCAGTCGAAATGACACAGAGAAAAGTGTCATATAATTCGAAAATTCTGTTACTATGTGATTATTCCCAAGGGAAGTTATTACCGTAATGACCCCATTCTGCAGTGGCTTCGAAGATCGGTTTCTCAAGTCCGAGAAAGTCAATTATGCCTCTGGGAGTTAGGTTATACCCATTTATTTTCTCGTCAATGCCGTCAATTTTAGCGACTGCCATCACTGGCTCAACGACTCCGATGGCGTAGGCAAGATAAACGAGAACCTCTTGAGCACCTTTTTGACGAAGCATATCTACGGCAATCTTGCGAGCCATATAAGCGGCACTGCGATCAACTTTGGTGGCATCTTTTCCGGAATATGCTCCACCGCCTATAGGGATACGAGGTCCGTAATTATCTATGATCAATTTCCTACCGGTTAGACCTGTATCTGCCTCAAATCCTCCTACTTCCCAATCTCCTGCCGGATTAAAATAGAGATAGTTATGGGACAATACCAGATTATTATTCTTAGCCCACTCTTTAGTCAAATCGGAGAGTATTTCCTGTTCAGAGTTTTGAAAACTTGCAACTACGGCAGTTATCTGACCTTCATTATTAAGAGTGATCTGAGTCTTTCCATCATAGGGATATTCGTGATATAAAAAGCGACAGAGACTACGAGCGAGATATAGTTCTTGAGGGATCATAGCTTCATTTTCAGCACAGGCATAACCGACCATAATTCCCTGATCGCCTGCTCCACCAACATCTACACCCCGAGATATTTCCGGAGATTGACGAACTATATTACTCTGTATGCCATATTTTGTTATTACTATTCTATTTACTATGTCACGGACATTGACATAGGTATGAGTAGTCATTTCGCCGGTTATAGTTACAATACCGTGTCCACCCATAACTTCGACAGCAGAGCGGGATTTAGGGTCTTCCTTAAGAGCTGCATCGAGAATTGCGTCCGAGATGCGGTCACACATTTTATCAGGATGCATCGGAGATACACATTCAGCTGTTCTAATCATTTATTCCTCCATTTAAAGTGTCATTGATAATAAAAAAACATAAAATTTTCGAGGGTAAGACAGTCAATGAAAATCATTGGAATAAAGGGTAGCAATTCCATTGGAAGAGTAGCAAGAAGGGAATAAATGCCCCGGAGGGGTATGAAATAAGATAGCCAGACATTTCAATGTCTGGAATAAAGATGATCTATACCCGCCCGCCACCCAAATTGGTCTGTGACCAATACCTGCGACTGAAGTCGCAGGCTATCAGATGGCACTCCTTCAGGGTGCTATTGGAGTTAAGCAAGTAATAAATGGTTATAATTACCAGCGATTAGTTACTAATGAAAACCCAAAGGGAGTATAGCAGGAAGAGTGTAGAACACTGATTTAACCGTAAAAAATAGATCAAACGGTTAAAAAGCAGTTATCTGTGTGCATCCGTGGGTGAGGCCTGCTTTGCTTCTGTGGGATGCACAATTTTTCTTTTCTTCCCGGATTGAGTTTAGAAGTCAACTTTTCCTTGCCAATTCTACAGGGTCTAATTTTTTCCAATTAATTCAAGAAAAGGAAGGTTAAGTATGAAGAATATCTCTTTAGCACCGGATGGGAAGGAATATGTGCTCCCCACTGAAAAGGATTCTCAAAAAGAGAGGAAATTGCTGGAAAAGATCACTCAGGAGCAGAAACAGTTAGGAAGAAAAATAGTTGCAGTACAGGGTATGGGTTTTGTTGGTTGTATGATGGCAACTGTAATAGCAGATGCGGAAAATGAAAAAGGAGAACCGTTGTTTTTCGTTCATGGTCAGCAGAGAGCTTCTGCCAGATCTTATTGGAAAGTGCCGGTAATAAACAGTGGTGTTTCGCCTGTTAAATCATCCGATGATGAGGTTCCGGAGATATTCAAGAGGACTGTTGTAAAGAAGAAAAGTTTCCGGGCAACCTGGTTGAATTATGCCTTTGAAGTTGCCGATATAGTTGTTGTAGATATTCAACTCGATGCAACTAAACCGGCTTTTGGAGAAGCAGAGAGAGGGTACTGTGACCTATCAGCTTTTCGTGATGGAATGCGAACGCTCGGTAAACATATCCAACCGGAATGTATGATATTGGTGGAAACAACAGTTCCACCGGGAACTTGTGAGAAAGTTGTAAAACCGATCATAGAAGAAGAATTTATTAAAAGAGGGATAAATATTAAAAAGAACCCGCCGTTGATAGCTCATTCTTATGAAAGAGTAATGCCGGGGGCAAACTATGTTAAGTCGATCAGAAACTTCTGGCGAGTCTATTCTGGCGTAAACGAGAAGAGTAAGGAATTGGCGAAAGAGTTTCTAAATCGGGTTTTAGATACGAAAAATTTCCCGTTAACAGAGTTGGAGAATACTAATGCCTCTGAGTTGGCAAAGGTGATGGAAAATTCATATCGGGCTACCAACATTGCTCTCACATTGGAATGGGCAAAATTTGCTGAGAAAATCGGAGTAGATATTTTCAAGGTTAGAGAAGCGATCAGAAAAAGAAAGGGAACACACGATAATCTGCTGAGACCGAGTTTAGGGGTAGGCGGGTATTGCCTGACAAAGGATCCTGTACTTGCTAACTGGGCTATGAATGCAATTTTTAATCTCAACAGTTCCTTGAAAATGGCTATTAATTCGGTGAATATTAATGATACTATGCCTTTACACACAATTGAATTGATAAAAGAAGAGTTTCCACAGCTAGAAGATGTCGTCGTATGTGTCTTGGGTGTATCATATTTGGAAGAATTAGGAGACACCCGACATTCTCCATCAGAGACATTAGTGAGAATTCTCAATGAGTCTTGGGCTATTGCAAAAGTACATGATCCTTATGTTGATTATTGGGCTGAAATGGAGAACATTCCAGTACTCAGTGATAAAAAGAAAGCTTTAAGAGAAGCAGATGTAATAATTTTCGCAGTCGGGCACAATGAATACATAGAGTATAATCCGACTGAAATTGTAAAGTTATCAGGTAAAAAGCCATTGATCATTGATTGTTCCAATTTCTTGACCGATAAGAAGATAGGACAGTATTTACAGCTTGGATGTAAGGTCAAGGGTGTTGGTAAAGGGCATATTGGGAAAAGTATGTAGTAGGTAGAAAAGCTCGGAGGAGGATAGCAAGTCTATTGTAAGAGGAGCAAGCATTAACCACGGATGCACACAGATTAAAAAAGGATGTACAATAATGCCCCAGCGGGAGAATAAAACCGTGATCTGTGATCAGTAATCAGTGATCGGAGAAAAAACCTACTGAAGTTTAGCGAGGGGAAAAAGAGCGCGGAGTAAACGGAAAAGTAAGAATAAAACAGATAAATACATTGTAGGGGCGACCGGTGGTCGCCCTTTTTAACTAACTTAAAGCAGCACATTTGATACGAGTTATTAATTTTTTGTCGTATTGATTACAACAAAATCTCTTGCCAATCGGGGTTACGAAGAATATCAAAGATTTTATGGATTAACTTTTGACAGGAAAAGTGAATTCTTATTAATTGTTTAGAGCGAGGACGAACAAAGTGTTTATATATCAGATAACGTCAATGTTAAGAAAAAGATAGGTTGGAAATGGGGTTTATTCACTTACATAATCATACTCAATACAGCGCTTTGGACGGTGCTTGCCGGACTGACAAAATAATCAATCTGACTAAGCAATATGGAATGCCCGCTGTAGCTATCACTGATCATGGTACGATGGCAGGGGCAATAGATTTTTACGAGACTGCTCTGCAAAATGGTGTTAAACCAATCATTGGGATCGAAGCATATATAATCAATAATGATCTGGATAGTCCGGCAGCAAAGAATGATCGACGACATCATCTGATTCTTCTTGTACAAAACAGTGTTGGCTATCAAAATCTGATTAAACTATCATCGCGATCCTATCTTGAGGGATTTTATTACAAACCGAGAATTAGCAAAAATCTTCTGAGAGAGTATTCAGAAGGGTTGATATGTTTATCTGCCTGTCTTAAAGGGGAAATTCCGTCATTATTATTAGAAAAGAGAACAAAAGAAGCAGAAAAGGTTGTTGATTTTTACAAAGAAATTTTCCCAGACAGGTTCTATATTGAGATAATGGATCATGGCCTGGAAGAGGAAAAGATAGTCATTCCGGATTTATGTGACTTGGCAAAAAGAACTGATACACCGCTTGTTGTAACCAACGACTGTCACTATTTACAAAAAGAGGATGCTGAAGCCCACGACATTCTGCTTTGTATTCAGACTGCCAAAACACAAAAAGACACTAACCGGTTGAAGTATGAAACTGATCAACTATACTTCAAAACAGAAGAGGAGATGCGAGGATTATTTCCCAACGAACCGGCGGCTTACGAGAACACAATAAAGATAGCAGAGCAGATCGATTTCACACTAAACTATCAATCTTTTCTGATTCCTAAATGCCGGCTTCCACAAGAATATAACGATAACACAACATATCTGAGGAAGTTGTGTTTTGATAACCTACCTATTTTGTATCCGCAAGTTACTAATGAGATTAAAGAAAGGTTAGAGTATGAGTTGCAGGTCATTAATAATCTTGGTTACGAAAACTATTTTCTGGTAGTTAAGGACATTGTTGATGCAGCCAGAGCAAATGATATTCCTGTTGGACCGGGTAGAGGTTCTGCTGCAGGTAGTATAGTTTCTTATCTATTAGGTATTACGAAAATAGATCCTTTGCCACATAATCTATTCTTTGAAAGATTTCTTAATCCTGACCGTATCGAGATGCCTGATATTGATATCGACTTTTGCGCTGAGGGGAGAAACAAAATCATCGATTATGTTATCAGAATGTATGGAAGAAACAGTGTCTCGCAAATAATTACATTTAATACCTTGGCGGCTAAGTCAGTCATCAAGGATGTAGCTAGAGTTTTGGAAATCCCTGCTGCTGAAGCGAATAAGATAACTAAGCTGATGCCGAATATTCCCAAAATTACCCTGGAAAAGTGTCTGGAAGATTATTCCGAATTCAGGGAGTTAATGGATAACAATCCCCTCTATTCATCGATTATCAAATATGGCTTGGTGTTAGAGGGTTTGATTCGGCAACATGGGATCCATGCTGCGGGTGTAGTTATCGGACCGGACGATCTCTCTAATTATGTTCCATTAGCTATCAGTAATCAAAAAGTAGGACCACCGGCTGTTTTAGTCCAGTATGAAGGAAAATGGCTTAGTTTTCTGAAGATGATGAAAATGGATATTTTAGGGTTGAAAACATTAACGATTATTAAGAGAACTTTAAAGTTGATAAAGGAATCACAAGGGATTGAACTTGATATTGATAATGTCGATCTGACAGACAGTAAAACGTATAAATTGTTTTCCAAAGGTCAGACAGACGGCATATTTCAATTTGAATCTGCCGGAATGAAAAAATACTTAAAAGACCTCAAACCAAATGTTTTTTCTGAT
Organism: Candidatus Cloacimonadota bacterium; assembly: GCA_019429305.1. NCBI lineage: Bacteria > Pseudomonadati > Candidatus Cloacimonadota > Candidatus Cloacimonadota bacterium. The sequence goes on along the minus strand of JAHYIR010000018.1, from coordinate 29,694 downwards.
CTAGTAGCGATGGTAGCACTTTACCGACCTGGTCCGATGCAATATATCGATTCCTACATCAGACGTAAAAACGGGCAGGAAGAGGTAAATTATGATCATTCACTCATAGAGAAAGTACTGAAAGAGACCTATGGAGTTATAGTCTATCAGGAACAGGTAATGCAGATTTCCAGAGAAATGGCTGGTTTTACGGGAGGAGAGGCAGATACTCTTCGCAAGTCTATGGGAAAAAAGAATATGGAAGTTATGCACCAACTAAAATCTAAGTATTTTAAAGGTGCTCAAGATAAAGGGGTTCCGGAAGAGACAATAGCAAAGATCTGGGATAAGTGTATAGAATTTGCCAAATATGCCTTTAATAAGAGCCATTCAGTTTGCTATGCCTATGTTGCCTTTCAAACAGCTTTCTTGAAAAGTCATTATCCGATTGAATTTATGGCTGCTATCTTATCTCTGGAGAATGATCCGGCTAAAATCCCTTATTTCTTAGAAGAGTGTAAAAATATGGGAATAGAGGTTATCCCTCCCAATATAAATCTCTGCCTAAAAGATTTTACTGTGCAAGGAGATAAAATACTCTTTGGTTTAAGAGGGATTAAAAATGTCGGCGATGTAGCTATCCAGAAGATAATTGAAGAACGTGAGGAAAATGGCAATTTCCAAGATTTATTCGAATTCTGCTCACGGATAGACCTTACTGCTGTCAACAGGGCTGTGATAGAGAGTTTAATATATGCCGGAGCACTTGATGAGTTGGAAGGGAATCGTTCGGAAAAAACAGCAGGGCTTGATTGTGCTATTGAATACGGCAATAGTGTCAGCAGTGAACGCAAGAGGGGACAACAAACTCTATTCACAATTCTGGAAGATGATGATGATGATGGATCTGTTCCCAATGGTTGTAAACCTATGTTACCGCAAAGAAACGAGTGGACTTTGACCGAGAAATTGGAAAAAGAAAAACTGGTACTCGGATTCTATTTCTCCGGACACCCTCTTTTTAAATACCAGACAGAGATTGAATATTTTACTAATATGAATACAAAGAAATATTCGGAAAGGAGAGCAGTTAATACTAAAGAAAGGATATTAATTGCCGGAGTTGTAAGCGAGATTATTAAAAGGAAAGATAATAGAAACAAAGTACCATATGTGATGGTCATGGAAGACCAATATGGTAGATTTGAAGTTGCAATCCCTAATCGCAGTGTGGCAAAATTTGAACCTCTCATGAATGAGGGAAGAAAATATCTCATTATTGGAAAAACTAATGATTATCGTGGTGTGGGAAATAACTTTGATACATCAATACTACGAATCTATCCCGATAAAATTCTCTGCTTTGACGAACTGGCAAAATACTTCAAAGGTGAAATTACAATGGATATTAAGCAGGAATTACTCAATCATGATATGATAGGGGCATTAGAAGATATAGCTCGTGAGTCACCGGGAAAATTTTATATCAACCTTAACGTTAAGACCTCAAAGTATGACTATTTGCAGATCACACCTCAGAAGTACAGTTTTTTCCCGGGCTCAAAATTCAATTCGAGGGTAAAAGAGCTGTTTAATGATCAAGCTAAGGTTAATGTACGGATAAATGAAAGTTTTTAAACTGATATTCCTTCTCTTATTGATCTCGCCGGCTTTGTTATCCGCGTTGGAATTCATTTCTGAACATATAGATAATTATGCGAAGAACATGATCCTAATCCCATATAGTGATCTGTTTTTTCAGGTGAGTGGTAGAGAGATAAATTATGATAACAGTATATCTATCATTATCTATACTGACGAAGAACAGATCAATTATCAAACTCAGACTATGCTGAAATTTACCTTAAAACCAGAGGTATTGGATAATCTACTGCCTATAAGTTACACTAAGGAATATTATCCATTACAGTTTGAGATGGAACTAGAACCGGGAGAGTATCAACTCTATATAAGTATTTTGGATAACGCTTCAGGGCGAAAGAAAGAGCTGAGAGAATCGTTCATATTTCCAAATACTTCTAAAACAGTTGGATTTCTTTTCTTTAAAGTGAGAATCGATGAATTTGCTTTTATTATTAAGGATCAAAGATACTTACTAAGTAAGTACGACTCAATCCAAATGCTGCAACATCTTACTTTTCAACCAGACTCAACAAGAATTGTAATTAACATCAAAGATAGTGAAGATCAGATAATTGTAGGGGACATAGAAGAATTACATGAATTGTTGGATCATGAAACTGAGGTTAGTTTAGAAGTAGAAAACTATAATGGTGAGAGGAAGTACATTAGTTTCCCCATTTACCCCAATGTTGCCTATTTCTATCAGCAAAAATATAATCCCAGGGACCAGTTGGCTCAATTGCGTTATATTATAAATCAAAATGAATATCAGTACTTCAGATCATTGCCGGAAAATCTGCTACAGAATGCTATTAACGATTATTGGAGGAGTATGGATCCTGATCCTTATACTCCCGAGAATGTTTATCAAGAAACTTTTTATCAACGTGTTCGTTACGCTGATAATAATTATGAAATCAGGAGATATCTACCGGGCTGGCGTACAGACAGGGGAAGAATCTATATCATGTATGGGGAACCGGATCAAATAGTATCTGATGTCTTTCCCATTGGAAGAGAGCCGAGTATAACATGGTATTACTACAGTCTTAACAGAGTTTTTATCTTCTATGATTTAAGAGGATATGGAAATTATGAACTTAAAGACAAATGGATGGATTAAACCCTTTATAATTATCTCACTGATCTTGTTCCCGTTTCTAATCGGAGCAGAGACCATTGAGATGCATATTGATCAAAATCGATTTTTAGATGAGCATGGTAATACTGTGTATCATTTTAACTACAAAATACCATACAATCAGATAGCTTTTGTAGAAATAGATGAAGGATTTTTAGCAACAGTTGATGTGACGATCAGTGTGGAAGATGAAGATGGAAATAGCACTGTCTTGAACGAATTTGCTCATTATATTGGAGTAAGAGATAGGGAAACTACTTTTTCCAGAACACAATATTATCTGGATAAAATTGAACTGACTCTATCTCAAGAACAATCGGGCATCAATTTCCTTCTGGATTTTAAAGACAGATTGACAGATTACCATTTTCAATGGTCAAATGTGTTAGAGAATCTTTCATCTGATAGCATGATCAGTGATCTGGAGTTTTCATCAAGAATCGTTAAAGAACCTCCTAGTCAGGGTTTTGAAAAATTTCGCAGAGGTGATTATCAGTTCTATGTCGATCCGTTGCATATTTATGAGAGAGCACACCAAGATACGATCTTCTTCTATTATGAGATTCAGAATCTTTTTCCTGCAGTTGATCAATTTACTTATATTACAGAAACAATTAGAATTTTTAATGAATTGTATGACTCAACAATAACGAACAACATTAGAGGTCAAGGTACTACTTTTGACATGATACATCAAATTCCGGCAGATACCTTAGGGTTGGGATATTATAACATTGAAGTTAGTGTTTTAGACAGAGTAACTAATAGACAAAGCATGGTTTCTGACTATTTCGTGGTCAGCGAAAGGATTTTTACAACTCAGAGTCTATTTGCAGATCTGGAAAAGGAACAACAGCTAATTCGTTATTTTTTACCCTCTTCCAGATTTCGTAATTGGGATAATATGAGCAATGAGGCAAAAAGAAACTTTATTGATAGATTCTGGACACTGAATGATCCAAATCCTCAGTCTGAAAGAAATGAGTTTATTGAAACAGTAAGAGAAAGGGTTAACTATGCAAATCAACATTACTCGCATTTTCGAGATGGCTGGGAAACAGATATGGGAAGAATTTACATCAGAAATGGTGAACCAACTGAGACAGAAAAGAATATTACTGATGTTGATACACGGTTAACGAGAAAAGAATATCAGATTTGGAGGTATAGAGATCTCAATATGATATATCTCTTCATAGATATTCAAGGGAATGGTAACTTTCGACTTATATATAGTAGAAATGATGACATGGAACATACGGCAAGCAATTGGACAAGATTTCTTGGTGAAGATTTCGATATGAGTAAACTAGAGTAACCGGTTTGAATTAAAACAGAGAAAATTACCATGCAGAGAACCATTTTTTGTTGGTTGTAAGGTGCTTTGGTATTATTTTATATGTAATAATTATAAATAAAAGCGTTTAGTAACTAAATGGAGCAGGAATCTACTCGACTAAGCGAAGAAGGTATAGTGGAGGAGTATATGAGAATGAAATTAATGGTAATCAGTATAGTGTTGCTGATATTCAGTAGCACTTTGTTAAATGCAAATGTACAAAAAGTAGCTGTATTGGATTTTGAGCCACAAGAGAGAGCTGTTCGTACTGTGGCTAATCAGATGATGGATGCCAGAAGAGGTGATTTTACTGTTATTTTAAGGGACTATCCACAATTTGAGTTGATAGATCAAAATCAGGCGAGTAGATTAGTGTCTAATTTAGGTTTATCAAGCATTAAGAATATAACTAGTACACAAGCTGGTGTCATTGGTCAAGAGCTTGGTGCCGATATCCTTATTTGGGGAACAATATCTGACTTGTCAGCAACTGAAATAAGGGTCCTAGCTAATGTCATGAATGTTAGATCTAGCAGTATCAGTCAGTTAACCTTTAATTTGAGAAAGAGAAGTGCTGATAGACAACAAGGATTAAAGACAGAGTTGATCGATAAGATCGGAGAATTAGCCGGTGGTGAGCTAATCAGACTGTTTAATATTGGTGAACAACAGTTGAGCACCAATAATTATACCGGTGCAAGAGATACCTTTATGAGAATAGTTAACATCGATCCAACTAATATAGATGCCTTCTTCTATCTTGGATATATCAAATTCATGATTAATGATTATGAAAATTCTGAGTATTACTATCAACGTGGACTGGAACTAAATCCCGAAGATGAAAGGATATTGAATAATCTAGCCGAAACTCAACGTCTCTCTCGTAAATATGAAGATGCAATAGTGACATTAAGGAGATTGGCAGAAATCAAACCGGATGAAATGGTTTGGTTCAGAATAGGCAATATATATGCTGAAATGAACTTCATATATGAAGCAATAGAAGCTTTTGAAGAAGCTTTAGAATTAAATCCGGAATTTGAACGTGCCCATTACCGACTCGGTGTTCTGCAATTTGACAATAACTACTTCAGGGAATCAATTTCACACTTAGAATTTATCTCAGAGAGATATCCTGAAGATGATTTGATAAATCGTAAGTTAACAGCTGCTTATTTAAGAACAGGTCAGCTTGATAATGCTATTGTCAATTATCGTAATCAGATTGAAAGAGACCCACAAAATACTACTGCCTATCTTAACCTTGCCGGGTCTTATAGAACCTTAGAAAGAAATCAAGAAGCATTACAAACTCTCAATCAACTGTTAGCTTTTGAAGAGAATAATCCAACAGTATATATCAGATTAGCAGATGTGAAAATTGCTATGAATAATCTAAATCAGGCAGAGAATGATGCCAATAAGGCGATCTCTCTAAATCCTAATGTGTATGAGCCATATATGTTGCTTTCTCAGATTTATCAGATTAGGGGTTATAGCAAGTATGAGACATTTCTGACTCTGGAAGAACAAGCAAGAACTGCTTATGGCGCCGAAGCAGATAGACTAATAAGTGAAAGAGACAATGCTCGTAATGAAGCAAATCAATTATTTAATAGAGCTGATCAGTATCTTGATTCTGCAGGAGCAAGAACTTCCGAGCCATCTGTAACTAGGGATATAACTACCAGAAAACAATTATTGGGTCAGCTGATAACGGAAACAAGACCAACATTCTTTGATTAATTAAGCGTAATGGGTGAATAATTGTAGAGAATCAATGATTTGAAGGAGGTGCGAGTTTTTATCGCACCTCCTTTTTGTGATAAAAAAATAACTGACGATGTCATTTGAATGCAGAAAGAAAAAGATAAATTGACAAGTTTAATACTACAAAAGGAACTTGTCATTACATGACTTCATATCCGGAGGGAATATGACCTTAATTCAAATCGCTGTGAAGGGCGGGTGGTTAATGCTCGTTCTTTTAATTATTTCTATAGTAGCAATAGCAATAATCATCGAAAGACTTTTAAAAATTAACAAAGCTTCACTTCCTAATGATATCTTCCTTAATGAAGTAAAAGAATCAGTAGAAAGCAAGCAGATGGAAAAAGCAATCAAATTATGTGAAAATTATCCAGAAAATCCGTTAGCAAATGTCCTTGCTAAAGGTATTGATGCCTTTTCGGTTAATATGGATGAGGTTGAGAAAGTAGTTGATACTACTGCCAAGAGTGAAATACATAAATTAGAGAAAAATCTGGGTGGATTAGCTACTATAGCGGCAGTTGCACCTCTAATAGGTTTTCTTGGTACGGTAACCGGTATGGTTAAAGTATTTATGAATATCGAATCAACCGGGGGCGGGGTTGATATCAGCTTATTAGCTCAGGGTATCTGGGAAGCTCTACTCACAACAGTAGGTGGTTTGACTGTCGGGATTATCGCTATACTGTTCTATAATTATCTGGTTGGAAGATTAGAAACACTGGCAAGAGAGATCGAGGATTATGTAAATCATTTCCTTTTAGATTTCAGGAGAAAGAAAAATGCAACTAAGTCTCGCTAAGAAAAGAGTTTCATCAGTAACGCTTATTTCTTTTGCTGATGTGATTTTTCTGCTGCTGATCTTCTTGCTCATTTCATCTAATTTTATTACCCATTCCGGGATAAAAGTCAACCTTCCTGCATCCAGTACGCTGCAGAATGAATATAATAGGAATATTAGTGTTACTATAACTCGAGAAGAAGACTTGTATGTAAATGATCAGGCAGTGACTTGGGAAACCTTACCAACAGTTCTCAATGAAATGTTGATTGATGATCCGGAGCAGGTTGTAGTTATCAGAGCAGATCAGGAAATTCCGCTAAAGCAGGTTGTAAAACTACTCGATATAGCAAAGCTATCGGGTACGAATCGTTTCTTTATTGCAACCGAGATCATAAGCTCGGAGGAGTTTCAATGACAGATATAAGAAAAGCCCTTATTGTCTCCATCGGAATACATGTCCTGTTGATTCTTATCGGCTTTTTTATCTACTACGAAATTATTCCTGAACAGTTGTTCAGACAGATCGAAATTCTCGATTTTCGGATGGAAAGAATACCTGTTACTCGAGTTACTGATTATCGTCCGGTACGGACTATTGGAGAGCCAGCAATTAGGGATTTTACCGAAGGACAGAGTACAAATTTAGCCCCTTTAAGAGTTGATTTACCTAAAGTTATGACTGAATTTGATGACCCTTTGGAAAGGATTGATACACCTCGACAACAAGAAGTTGCTACAACTCCCATAAAATTAAGTGATGATATTGGTAATACTATGAGCAGAATGAAAAGTAGCATTGCTCAAGATGCCCGGGATTTAGATGCTACAAGGATCCAGGAACAACCACTTACTGCGCCGGGAGATGATTATCTCGACCATTTGGCATCGCTGATAGGGGGGAGCAGTGATTCTCCTACAGCTTATTACTTAGAAGGTGAGATACTACAAAGAACTATCGTAAAAGAGGTAGTACCGGATTATCCTGCCGGTTTACAAAGAAATGCTACTGTGACAATACAGTTCAGTGTGTATCCCGATGGTTCTGTAGCAGATCTGATCATCATAAAAAGAGATGAAGCCATTTTAGAGGAGTTAAGTCTTAATTCCTTAGCTCAGTGGCAATTTAATTCTATCCCTCAAAATATTATCCAAAAAGGACAGATTACTTTTGTCTATCAGTTGCAGTAAGAAGCAGATAGATATTACTAAACATTAAGAAAAAATAGACACTTATTTTCACTTTATGTCTAACTTTTAGTGATCAGATGCAAAAAAGGATAACAAATCTCTTACAGTTAAGTTGTTTTGCCACTTTCGATAAATGCACAGACAGGATTAGCAAGTAATAATTCCGAATATCACTCAGCTTGACAAAGTAAACGAATTAGGAAACTTAAAACTCAGGTTTTGATAAAGAACTATGAATAGAATAATAGATCCGTCTTCTTATGAAGATATGAGAAGAGTTTTGAAAGGTATCGATGTCTCTTCACAAGGTGTTGAGAATATGATACCCAAAGCGTTTGCTTTACCAGTCAAGTTAACCGGTGTTGAAATAGGTGCCGCCAATATTATCAAACAAGAGATGTTAACAGTTGGTGGTGATGCAGCTATTGCTCGCGGTATTGTTGAAGGCAAAAGAAAAGAAACAGATATAATTTTATTGGGAACAGTTGATAAAATCCGCAAACTGATTCAAAAACTGTCTCATTACACAACATTCGGTATTCCCAAGATCAGAACTGATTTAGCAAAACTAATGAAAATTCACAGCAACGGTTATCAATATAAACTAAACTGCCGTGAAAAGGTATTATTTCTAAATCAGGTTAAGCTGATGGGTATTCTCAATATTACTCCTGATTCCTTTTCAGATGGTGGAGAGTTTTTACAACTTGAAGATGCCGTTAAACAGGCATTACAGATGTATAAAGAGGGTGCTGATATAGTTGATGTGGGTGGAGAATCGACTAGACCCGGAGCATTACCTATAGATGAAAAAGAAGAATTGGCGCGGATAATTCCAGTAATTATAAGAATTAGGGAGTTGAAACCGGAAAAAATCATTTCTGTTGATACTTACAAGGCCAGTGTAGCAAGAAAAGCCATTGAAGCAGGAGCAGATATCGTAAACGATATCACCGCTTTACGGTTTGATATACAGATGACTGAAGTTCTCAGAGATTATCCTGATGTACCAGTAATATTAATGCATATGCAAGGCACACCGCAAAATATGCAAAAAGACCCCAGATATGATGATGTTGTTGATGAACTTCTTGATTTTTTTGAAGAACGAATAACCTATTGCTTAAAAGAAGGGATAAATGATGAGAGGATAATAATTGATCCCGGTATTGGATTTGGGAAAGCTTTCGAACATAATATGGAGATATTACGGCGCTTGAAGGAGTTTCAATCCTTAGGTGTTCCGGTCATGCTTGGAGCATCTAAGAAGAGTTTTATAGATAGAATATATAGTTCATCTTCACAAGAACGGTTGAATGGTTCTTTAGCTGTTACTGCTTTGGCTTTTCAGAAGATGGTACATTTAGTAAGAATTCATGATGTAAAAGATCACCAACAATTACTACAAACTTTGCAGAGTATTTACTCAGCCGATAGAAGAGAATGATGCAGTTTTTAGTACCTAGTGTTACCGATATTATTGATATATTAATTGTTTGGGCGATTTTATACCGGCTGATCCTATTAGCCAAAAAGTTTGGCGGATATCAGATTCTTATCGGAGTAGTATTACTAGTAATATTCTTTCTTATTGCCTCATTACTGAACTTGGAAATGATCTTGGCAGTAATAGGGATACTGAAAGATTACTGGTTACTGGTTATAATAATACTCTTCCAACCCGAGATCAGAAATATCTTAGCCAAGATTAGTCATACAAATATCCTAACACCCTTCCAAAGAATACCCCAAAAATCTATTTATGCTCCTCTGACAAATGCAGTAGATACAATGTCATTCCTCAAGAAAGGTGCTATTATTGTTATTGAGAATAATATCAAACTAAGCAAATTTATTGAAACGGGAGAGAAAATTGATGCGATTCTTTCTAGCAAGCTTATTACTTCAATATTTGATAAGAATAGCATTTTACATGACGGAGCTATAATTATACGTAAAGAGAGGATTATAGCTGTTAAAGTAGTATTACCACTATCTCAAAACATCGAATATCGCAGACAATATGGAACTCGTCATTTAGCTGCCATCGGTATCACTGAGGAGAGTGATGCTTTGTCAATTGTAGTTTCTGAAGAGACAGGACGAATATCTGTAGCTATGAATGGAGTCATTCAGGCAGGTATAAATGTTGAATTGTTAGCTCAGATTATCGCTGATTCAACTAAATAGTAAGGCATTTATGAAAAAGAAACTAAGAGAATTATGTATGTGATTAATAAGGTAAAAAAAAGGTAAAATCAAGAAATGAATGACAATAAGAGAGAACTATTTGTTATTGGAATATCCGGTAGTGTCGGAAGCGGGAAAAGCTTAGCTGTAGAATGGTTCAAAAAACAGGGCTTTATAACTGTTTCCTCAGATATTGTCGGACATGATCTTTTGCTTAAGGAGAAAGTTAAAGAGAGAGTAGTTGAGGTTTTTGGGAAAGAGATACTATTGGATGGTCAAATAGATCGAAAAAAATTGGGAGACATTGTCTTTGATGATCCTGAGAAGTTAAAAATCCTGAATAGTATATTACATCCCTTAATTATAGCTCAAATTCAAGATTTGATCAATTCTTCAAGCACTGAAGTTATTGTATTCGAGGTACCATTACTTTTCGAAACCGGAATTGAAGGCATGTTTGATTTGATTATCAATATCTCAGCTTCACACGAGGTTAGATTGCAGAGGTTAGTTGAACGTGATAAATTATCCGCAGCAGAAATTGAGCAGAGATTTCGTTCTCAGTTTTCTGATGAGACCAAGAGAGAACTGGCTGATATTACGGTTGAAAACAACTGCCGCAAAGAATGTCTATTCAACCAATTAGAAGTTCTTGGACAATTCTTATTTGGTAGGGATGAATAAGAGTACAATGTATTTAACTTAATACAACATTACCTTCTGGAAAACTCAAAGATATCGAAATCATAACCAATTGATATATAAGAAACAAAGCCACCCTGCCGATTGAAACCGAAGCCACCCCTTAAAGGGCCTATTATACTCAGATAACCAATTTTTAATCCTCCACCAAGTAGAGTCGTTGAATCAATCTCCCATAGATCGTATATTCCTGTATTACCAATATTGAATTGTAAGTCAGCAAATATATTCTTTCCGAGCCGATACCTATTACCTACAGTTAAGATCTTGATATTTGGAGCACTTTTTTCATAAGGGTACAGACCTAAGAAACTGTCAAAACCACCAACGTAAAAAGGATCAAAATTAATAGTATCCTCGTCAAAGTAAGAACCATACTCAAACTGTAATCGAAGAGAGTAGTTTTGATTTAGTGGAAGAATAATCTGAAATCTGCCATAGAACTTGTTATATGAAAAATCACTCAGAACGTTTTCATCAGCGTATGAGTACTTTATTAGAGCTTGATGTCCGGTCATTGGAAATACTAAATCATCAAGAGTTTCATGATAAAATTTGATACCAACACCTGAAGAGACGAAATCATCATCAATTTCATATTCAGAGATATCACGATAGAGTTTCTTATTAAAATGAAAAAGATATGACTCGATTATAAAACGATTAAACGCATAAGCACCAATCCCAATAACAGAGCCATATTCAAGGGAATTACTACTATAAATCTTTTCTTGATTCTCGTTGTAAAAATAGAGAGTATGTTCATTGAGATAGGGGAAAATACGGAAATACACGCCCCATTCTCTGCCAAAATTCTTAACGTAATCGAATAGCAGCTCGCGTTGACCGCCAATGCTCACTCCTACCATAAGGTTGGAGTTTTTGCCTATATAATTACGCATCTCAATAACTCCACCCAGAATCAGATCATCTCTGTCGTTATAACGGATATTTATGCCTAATTGATTACGGGCTTTCTCAGTGACCCGTAGAGTTAGGGTATATCCTTCTTCTGTTTGATTGATAACCGGATAGACATATCTAAAAAGGTTAGAGTTATAGACTGCTTCTATTCCTGCTAATATATCATTCTTTGTTAAAGGGGTATTGGATAGCAAACCACTATAATCTCTGATTTTTGTGCTGCTGATAAATTGATTACCTTCAACATAAATATTATCAAAAACAATAACATCAGGTAAAATACTAATCTGTTGATCATTAAGTTTTTCTTGCTGGTTAGATAGCGAAATTAGTTCATTCATGATAGATTTGGCTGCTTCTTCTCCAGCAGCTATTATAGCTTGAGCATGTTTGAAATCTGTAGCCAAAAAATTATCTAAGATCGGTTCAATTATGAGAGCACATTCATCAATGGCTTCCAAAGTTTTTTCTGAAGAACTAATGTTAATTGTTTGATCGAGGACTGCGATCGGATTAGTTAAACGATCTCTATCTCGCAATTCAGAAGTAACCTTTACCCCTATAATAAAATCAGCCCCCTTATCCAACAGAATTGAAGACGGTAAATTCATTTTTATTCCTCCGTCTATTAATAATCTATTATCAAGAGAAAAGGGTGCAAAAATAGATGGAACCGACATTGATGAACGAATCGCTTCCAGTAGATTTCCTGAATTCAGGATTATAGTTTCACCGGTTAAAAGGTCTGTTGCAGTACAAGAAAATGGAATGGGAAGAAAATTAAAGTCTTCAATATGGCTGTAAGGATAGAAATAATCAAAGAGCTGACCAAGCAATTTGTTCCCATCAATAAAACCTTGTGGAAGAGATGGAATGAAATTATCACTTAACAGAAAACTAAAATTGTATTGATTACTCCAGCGTTTTTCTCCGATATAATAATCAGAACGGGCGACAGTATCAAGTTGCATTAGATCCCAATCAAAGTGATTGAGGAATAAATCCTCAATCTCTTCTCCTGAATACCCAACTGCATAAAGTCCACCAACAACAGCTCCTATACTTGTTCCCGATATGTAATCTATCTGTAAACCCGCTTCATCGATTACTTTTAGCACACCTATATGTGCTAATCCTCTGGCTCCACCACCACTCAGAGCTAATCCAACCTTAGGTTCAATACCACTAAGGCTGATGATAATAGAAACAAGAGCAAGGGATAAGAATACTTTCTTTAACATCCTTACATTTCTCACAAATACTTATCAAAAATAACAGAATCAATAGACCGAACAGTAGTTTTTTTAGTCAATACTCTCTTCTGGATAATAATGTTGTTCGATTTGTTGTTGTGGTCTATCATAGAAGGACTCAACAAATGGTGAATATGATACTACTATACCAGCAAAAATTATACTTACCATACTCATTAGTTTTATCAGAATATTAAGAGAAGGGCCTGAAGTGTCTTTGAAAGGATCGCCTACAGTATCGCCAGTTATAGCAGATTTATGGGCAATTGAACCTTTGCCGCCATATTTGTTACTTTCTATATATTTTTTGGCATTATCCCAGGTAGCACCGGAATTGTTTAACATGATTGCTAAGGTGAATCCGGATGTTAAGGCACCTGTTAATAAACCCATAACACCTGCAACACCTAATGTCAAGCCCACAATTAATGGTATCACAAATGCCAAACAAGAGGGAAGGATCATTTCTCTTTGAGCTGCCTTTGTTGAAATCTCCACACAGATAGCATAATCAGGTTTCTCTTTACCATCAAGAATACCACTCTTCTCATTGAATTGCCGTCTTACCTCTTTGACCATTTTACCAGCTGCTCTACCAACTGATTTCAAGGTTAAAGCACAGAAAACAAAAGCTGTCATCGAGCCGACAAAGAGACCAATTAACACTCTTGGGTTAACAAGAGTGATGTTATAAAACTCAATAAAGTGCTGTATCGAGGCAGTTGAGGTTTGAATAATATTAGTACCACCAATAATAAACTCTTCTACTCCTGTCCTACTTAAAGCCATTTTGACCTCTTCTATATAGGCAGATAAAAGAGCCATAGCAGTTAGTGCAGCAGAACCAATAGCAAACCCTTTACCGGTGGCAGCAGTTGTATTCCCTAAGGCATCCAAGGCATCAGTCCTTTCCCGGACCTCTTCTCCCAAATTACTCATCTGGGCATTACCACCTGCATTATCGGCAATGGGACCATAGGCATCTGTCGCTAAAGTTATACCTAAAGTTGAGAGCATACCAACAGCTGCGATCCCGATACCATAGAGACCATTAGCTAGATCATGCCAATTCCAGCGATTACCAAATCCAAAACTAAGGATTATTCCCATACCAAGTGTTATTACAGGTACGCTTGTTGACATCATACCAACAGATACTCCATCAATAATCAATGTAGCAGTACCTGTTTTACCCTGTTTAGCTACTCCTCTGGTTGGATAATACTCATGCGAAGTAAAAAATTCTGTTGATTTACCAATAATGATTCCAGTCAATAATCCAACAATAATTGATCGCCAAAGATTTGTATTATCTGGTAAAAGAAATCGTACTAAAAAATAAGATGCTATGAAAATGAAAGCAGAACTCAACCAAACACCTTTTGACAGAGACCTTAGGAGTTCCTTTTGGCTTGATGATTCGTGGGTTCTTACTACATGAATACCGACTATTGAACATAAAATTCCCAAGCCGGCAAGACACATCGGTAATATTATAGCGTTCATTTGTAAATTAGGTGTAGCCATAAAAGCAGCAGCTCCTAATACCGCAGTAGCCAATATAGAACCACTATATGATTCGTAAAGATCTGCTCCCATGCCAGCAACATCACCAACATTATCACCTACATTGTCTGCTATGACAGCAGGATTACGGGGATCATCTTCCGGGATATCACTCTCTAACTTACCGACTAAGTCGGCACCTACATCAGCTGCTTTCGTAAAAATTCCACCACCAACTCTGGCAAATAGTGCCTGAAAAGAAGCACCTATAGCAAACGCTAACATTATGGAAGTTAATTCGGTATTACCCGTGACATGAAAATAATTGGTTTCGGGAAGATTCATCGAAAGTTTTAGAATAACAAACCAGATAGAGATGTTTATTAAACTCAATCCAACTACACTGAGCCCCATCACTGCTCCTGATCGAAATGCTATTTTGAGACCCGAATTCAAGCTCTCACGGCAAGCTTCGGCTGTTCTTCCTGATGCATAAGTAGCTGTTTTCATGCCAATAAAACCGGCTAATCCACTGAAGAAGCCACCTGAGATAAAGGCAAAGGGTGCCCAAATGTGCTGAATTTTGAAGTATAATGCCAGAAAGAGGAAAACAGCAAAGGCAAAGAGAAAGAAGAGAGCTACTATTTTATACTGCTGTTTAAGATATGCCTTAGCACCGTCTCTGATATACTCTGCAATCTCAACCATTGTCTCATTACCTTCAGGTTTGCTTTTCATATTCTTATAAAAAACATAAGCAAAGAAAAGCGCACTTATAGCACCAAAAGGAGCAATAGAAAACCAGAGACTCATCAGGAATCCTCCCTAAATTTAAATGGATCTCATTTATTTTGAATTTACCTATCTTGTCAATATTTTAGAAGACATGACTTTAAGAGTTTGTTTCCAGAGTTTGATTGTTTGGTCAGTAAGTTGCTATGTTTTTTATTTCAAACAAGCATAAACGAACATGCAGAGTCTTGTAACAAAGAAGAGCAATCTGTAGTTAATTATGTAAACAATAAGAAATTAGTATAAACGTAAGGAAAGATTTATATTATAAAAATGAGAATGCTAATTATGATGGAGGATTTCAGATGTCTAAGAAAAGTATTATGATTGTCGGAGTAATAGCAATAATGATGCTGAGTTTACAGCTTGGAGCACAGTATCCATTGACCAGTGATGGTAAAAGCCCTTTTGTGGAAGTAGTGAGAAATGTACGGGAGAGCGTAGTTCATATACAGGTTGAAGCCGAAGTAGAAGCGCGCATACCAAGAGGTAGGTTTCCTTTTGATGATGATCTGTTTCGCTTCTTTTTTGGACCGATGCCGGAGACTAGAAGATCCGTATCGATAGGAAGTGGATTTATATTCAGACAAGAAGGGCAAGAAGTATATATTTTAACAAATAATCATGTCGTCGACAAAGGAGATAATCAAACGATAACTGTTACTTTAGCAGATAAAGCCAAACACCGGGCAGAGGTTGTTGGTTTAGATCCGATGACTGATGTAGCCATTATTAAAATTTCTGTTCCCAGAAATGAGAGGGTAGTTGCTATTCCTCTGGGTGATTCAGATAATCTTGATATTGGAGACTGGGCTATTGCTATCGGTAATCCTTTCGGTCAGTTAGGATTAGAAAGAACAGTTACAGTAGGAGTGATTTCAGCAACAAGCCGTGCTTCACTCAATTTTGGGGAATCATCTCCCCTGTACCAAGATTACATTCAGACAGATGCAGCGATAAATCCCGGCAATAGTGGAGGACCATTGTTAAACATTAGAGGAGAAGCAATTGGTATAAATGCCGCTATTACAAGCACAAGTGGTGGTAACATAGGTATAGGTTTCGCCATACCGATAAATCTAGCTAAAAAAGTTGTTTCTGACTTTCTACAACATGGCCGAGTAGTGAGAGCTTATTTGGGAATATTGCCACAAGAGATTACTCCCGATTTGCAGGAAACATTAGGTCTGGAACAGATTGGCGGTGTACTGGTCGCTCAAGTAGAAGGTAATACCCCAGCCGATAAAGCCGGCTTAAGAAATGGTGATGTGATCATCAAACTCAATGATCAAGAGGTTAACAATGTTCCAAGATTCAGAATTTTAGTTGCTAATGCAGAAATAGGTAAAAGAATGCCAGTAACTATCATACGTAACAAACAACAAAGAACGATATATGTAGAATTAGCGGAGATGCCGGATGATACAGTTGCTAGGCAGGTTTCTGAACCGGACAGTTCACCTTGGTTGGGGTTAGAAGTAAGGGATTTGCAAAGTGAGTTTGCTACAAGATTAGAGATCACCTCTGATTATGGGGTAGTTGTCTCAGCAGTAGAAAGTAATTCACCAGCTTCTCGTTCCGAACTAAGAGTTGGAGATGTTATTAAAGAAGTAAACCATAATAGAATAAATTCGATCACTGATTACGAAAGAGCTATTGGAGAAGCCAAAGATCAATATGAACAAGAAGGACGAAATATAATCCTCCTCTATGTCCTCAATCGTGATGGAGTCAATAGATACATAACGATTAATCTAGCAGACTAAACTTAGAAGCAGGTTCTTTTCAATTCTTCGTAGATGTATAAAACCGCCTGAACATAAGCTTCGTTTCTATTATAAGCGAAGACTGCGTTCCGGCGGTGCTGTTCAGATTGCATTGTAGATTCACGCAAACCGTGTTGATGTAAATAATTTTCGATGCTAGCCAGATTATCCTCAATTGAAAATATATCTATATGTTCATCAACACCATCGAAAGAGATAAAAAAGCTGTTTAATGATGCCGGTATAAACTGTCCCCAACCACTGGCACCAGCAAAGGAACCGATAAAGTAATCTGTATCTCGATTAATTTTGTCCATAAATATATAGAGAGCCACAAACTGATTAACTGCATAATTCTCTCTTCTCGGAATAAGGAGATATTGAGAAACTAAGGCGTCAAAAACATAAAAATTTCCTCGTTGCCGCTGTTCTGCAAAGTTGGTTTCCATGCCCAGAATTGCAACCATTATCTCATAATCGATACCGTTACGGGTTTTTATCTGAGAGAGTAATTCCTTGTTCTCTTCAATAAAGATTCGTCCTAACCTGATTTTTCTTTCAACACCGAAATGTTGTTTATAATCAGTTACAGTGATCTCTCCACGGTCAAATCGATGCTCTGCCATATTGAGAAAATAATTCTCCATATTGGCATGAAATTGAAAGTTCTCACGCTCAATCTGTTCCCAAAACCATTCTTTAGGAATACCCCGTTCTTCTAATCTTGATGCAAGTTCAGTTAGTTTTGGTGCATATTCGACAAAGAATTCTTCACTGTTCTCCGGTCCCATTAATCCAACTATGAATAACATTAAGGCTATGATACAATAGATATGATACTTTTTGAGCGTAAGCATAGATCATTTCTCTTTTTCTTACTATAACGGGATGTTTTATTTAAGTTTCTTTGCTGGAGGGTTAAAGTTATCCAAATTTTCCTGTATCCACTTCTCTGCAGAAAAGGCAGCTGTAGCACCATCACTGACTGCTGTAACTACCTGACGGAGGACTTTATGGATGATATCACCGGCTGCAAAGATTCCGGGAATATTGGTCTGTCTGTTATCATCAGTAAGCACAAAACCTTGCGAATCCAGTTCAATACGAGATTCGATCAAACTGTTATTAGGAATAATGCCGACATAAACAAAAACACCATCTATCTTCAAATCAAAAATCATGTTCTTTTTCTTGTTGAACAGAATCAGTTTTTCGACTTTAACTTCACCAACAATCTCGTGTACTACCGTGTCCCAGATAAACTCGATCTTCTTGTTCTTAAAGGCACGTTCCTGTACGGCATGAACTGCCCTTAATTGATCACGCCGATGGATTAGATATACCTTATCAGCAAAACGGGTAAGAAATTCTGCTTCCTCTACTGCTGAATCTCCTCCACCAATAACTGCAACAGTTTTATCACGGAAGAGTGCCCCGTCACAGGTGGCGCAATAAGAAACACCACGTCCGGTAAATCTCTCTTCACCAGGAACGGCTAATTTGCGGGGATGTGCTCCGGCGCAATATATGATTGCTTTTGCACGATAAGTATTCTTATCAGTCTCAACAATTTTACATAATCCCTCTAAACTAATTGCACTGACCTCTTCTTCCCTAAATTCTGCATTGAATTTAAGTGCCTGTTTTTGCATCTTTTCTATGAGTTCATAACCTGAGATAGTTTCTTCAAAGCCGGGATAATTATCTACATCAGCTGTTAGCAGTATCTGACCTCCGATTAACCCCTTTTCAATAACTAAGGTTTTCAAACCTCCACGCGCAGAATAGATAGCTGCACCTAAACCTGCCGGACCACCACCAATAATAGCAACATCATACTTTAAAGGTTCTTTCATTTTCTATTTTTTTGTCCTCTATGTTTTTATGAATTTTGGAGTCCAATCGTCTGTACTTCCTCGTTCCTGGATAAAACCATTTTCGAATCCAAACTTATTCAGTACCTCTAAAGCAAAATCATATTCGTCCAATGAGACCGAACGGTTTATTTCCGGATAGGCTACCGCTCTATAGGTTGGATAATACTGACCCATTAAACTGATATAGGTTTCTTGACCAAGGTTTTGGTATATCCATTCCAATAGCTTATCTACACGGTTTTTATTATCTGGCATAATTAGCAGTCTGATCATCAAACCTTTATAGGCAAGACCCTTTTTCTCTTTTATTTGACCTACTTGCTTGTGCATTTCCAAGATGGCGGCTGATGCTATCTCGAAATAATTCTCTGAATCAGAATAAATTCTGGCAGCTTCATTATCATAATAGCGAAAGTCGGGAAGATAAATATCAACTAAGCCAGCAAGCTCTTTTAATGTATCAACGTTCTCATAGGCATTAGTGTTCCAGATGACCGGGATAGATAAGCCCTGTGACTTCGCCTGTTTTAAAGCCCCAATTAACTGCAAACTATAATGAGTCGGTGTAACCAAGTTTATATTATGTGCTCCGCTGTCTTGTAAGTTGAACATGATCTCTACGAGTTCAGATTGTTCTACCTCTCTTCCCCAACCGAAATGACTGATCGTGAAGTTTTGACAGTATAAGCATTTGAGGTTGCAGTGAGCGAAGAAGATCGTGCCACTACCATTCTGACCACTTAAGTTTGGTTCTTCTCCAAAGTGCAGTTGATAAAGATTCAATTTTATTTTATCACCAGCTTTACAGTACCCAACTGTTTCATACCGGTTGACATTACACATTCTCGGACATAGATTACACTTTTCCAGTGATAGTTTCATTGCTTATTCCTCATGCTAAGTATTATTCCTAAACAGATTAATACTATTATAGTTCCTACATCACTTAATGTAACACTCTTTGATGAAATGGCAAATTTTTCTTATATGCAGCATGAATCTTTTGAAATGGCTCATAATTCATAAGATATAGCACTGCTTAACATTATAGAGCTGATATTTCAGTTTTTATTGACATTGCCGGGAGTTTTTTTTTAAAAGCGAAGGTATATAATAAAGTTGAATGATATTATTGGAGAGATAGATGGATAACAAAAACCGTATTAAAGAACATCATGTTCTCGAAATCGGTCAGCAGGAAGAGGTCACATTTTACTGGAATAAGCTACCTCTGAAGGCAAGGAAAGGGGAGGTAATTGCTTCGGCCTTAATAGCAAATGGGATAAAGATCTTTGGTTACCATCCTCTGGATCATACTCCGCAAGGTATGTTCTGCGCTAATGGACAATGTGCTAAATGCGGGGTAATTGCTAACGGTATTCCTGTTAAATCTTGCATGGTAAAAGTCAAAGAGAATATGATTGTCGAAAGTATGGACGGTTTACCAGAACTACCATTAGAAGAGGAACCGATCAAGATATCCGAAATAAAAGAGTATAAAACCGATATCTTGATAATTGGCGGAGGACCTGCCGGTCTTTCTGCTGCTATAGAGTTGGCAAATTATGGATATCAAATTATCCTTATAGATGATAAGAACCAATTGGGTGGTAAGCTCGTTCTTCAAACCCATAAATTCTTCGGTTCGGTAGAAGATTCTTATGCCGGAACAAGGGGTATTGATATCGGGAAAATGCTGGCCAATAAAATTGAAGAATATCCCAATTGTAGTGTTTGGCTTAACTCCACCGCTCTGTTTGTTTTTAAAGATAAAAAGGTCGGTATCTTAAAGGATGATTCTTATAAAATTGTCGAACCAAGGATCATTCTCAATACCGCTGGAGCGAGAGAGAAGTTTTTGCGCTTTCCTGGAAATACTCTGCCCGGTATCTATGGAGCCGGAGCTTTTCAAACATTGGCGAATCGCGATTTAGTGAGACCTTCGGAGAGATTATTCATCGTTGGTGGTGGTAATGTCGGTTTAATTGCCGGATATCATGCTATACAGGCAGGAATAACAGTTGTTGGACTGGTTGAAGCTATGCCGACATGTGGTGGCTATAAAGTCCATAGTGACAAACTTAAACGTCTTGGCGTCCCCATATATACCTCACATACTGTGCTATCCGCTCAGGGAAAGGATGGTGTGGAATCTGTTACTATAGTAGAAATAGATAAAGATTTTCAACCGATCAGAGGTACTGAAAAAACATTTCTCTGTGATACTATTCTCATTGCTGTTGGCTTGGAACCGCTCAATGAATTTACTGAAGAGGCAGAGAAGGCAGGAATTAAGGTTTTTGCAGCCGGAGATTCTGATGAAATAGCAGAAGCATCATCAGCTATGTTCAACGGCAAAATCATCGGACTGAAGTTAGCTAAATATTTAGGAGCAGAGATAGATGATATTCCTGCTGAGTGGTATGATAAAGCAGAAGTTTTGAAGAGACATCCGGGTAAAACATATCCTCAGATTTTTCCCGATAGAGAGGAGGGAGTCTTTCCGGTTATTCACTGTCTGCAAGAAATTCCCTGCAATCCTTGTACCACAGTTTGTCCGCTCGATTCTATCGAACTACTTGATGATCCCATCATGGGATTACCAATTTTCAAAAATGATTGTACCGGTTGTCATCAATGTTTGACCATCTGTCCCGGATTAGCTATAACACTGGTTGATTTCCGGCAGGACAGAGAGAATCCAATCGTAACAGTTCCCTATGAGGTTTCTAATTATCCTGTCAATAAAGGTGACACGGTCATAGCAGTTGATATTGACGGTAATTCTTTAGCCGAGTTACCGGTGGTGAATGTTATAACTCACAAGAACTCTAAGACCAATTTAGTTAAAATAAAAGCTCCGAGATCAATTGCTAAAAGAATAGTAGCTTTCCGAATACAGAATGAAGAGTTGACCAAACCTTTAGATGAACCGGTTATTACGACAAAAACCAATGATGATGCTATGGTTTGTCTGTGCGAGAGGGTTAAGGTCGGTGAAGTAAGAGAATTGATCAGAAAAGGGGTGACCGACATCAATCAGATCAAAGCATTGACACGGCTTGGTATGGGACCTTGCGGGAGTAAAACCTGTGATACCTTGATCAGGCAGATCTTCCGTGAAGAGGGTGTTCCCGAAACTGAAATTGTGTCCAATACCAAAAGGCCTGTTTTTATTGAAGTACCCTTGAAATACTTTGTTGATGCAGAAAAGGAGAAATCAGATGACGAATAGTATTTATGATGTTATCGTTATCGGGGCCGGTTCAATTGGTGTACCTGTAGCTCTGGCTCTCTCTGCAGAAAAACTCAAAGTACTTGTCATCGATGCCCTGCCTTCTGCCGGACAGGGAAATAATAAGAAAGCGATCGGAGGTTTACGTGCTACTCACTCTGATAAAGGAAAGATAAGGATCTGCCTGAGAAGTCTCGAAATCTTCGCCAATTGGCAAGAACAACATGGTGACGATATTCAATGGATGTCTAACGGCTATAGTTTTCCCGCCTACACGGAAAAGGATGAACATACTCTCAAAGAGACGATGAAAATTCAACACTCCTACGGATTGAATATTGAATGGATATCTCCTGAAGAGTACAGAGAGCTTGTGCCCGGTATCAATATGACTGATCTGCGTGGTTCTACTTATTCACCGGAAGATGGCTCTGCTTCACCTTTATTAGCCATTAACGCTCTCTACTATAAGAGTTTGCAGCAGAGTGCTCAATATCGATTCAATGAGCAGGTAATTGCTTTAGAAGCGATGGTTGATAGCTCCTACTCAGTTATAACAAATAAGGGATCTTATACTGCTCGGTATGTGATAAATGCTGCTGGGAACTATGCTGCAGAAATTGCCCGATTGCTCAATATCGAAATACCGGTCAGACCGGACAACCACGAGGCAGGAATTTCAGAGCCGGTTAAAAGGTTTTTCGGTCCCATGGTTGTTGATATCAGACCAACTAAAGATTCGGCAAATTTTTACTTTTATCAGAACTATGAAGGGCAGGTCGTTTTCTGTTTAACCCCTGATCCACCGATCTGGGGAATTGATAACGATTCTACCTCGGTCTTTCTTCCTCAGATAACCAAAAGAATGCTTAATATCTATCCCCGTCTGGCGAATCTCAAAGTGAGAAGAACTTGGCGCGGACAATATCCGATGACTCCTGACGGTTTCCCTATTGTAGGAATAACTAAAGAACATCCTAATTTTATCAATGCCGCCGGAGTTTGTGGACAGGGTTTTATGCTCGGACCCGGATTAGGAGAATTAATCACTAGACTAATTCTCGAGAAAACTACTCCTGAAGATCTCGAAATACTCGAAGGTTTCTCTCTCTACCGCAAATTCTCATCTACAGAACTGCTTAAATAAATCAAAGACGACCTTCTGTCGCTTATAGATTGTATGTAAATAATAATTTGTCTTTTTATTCGTGTTTATTGTTTATCATCCGTGTGTATTAGTGGACAGTACTTGCTCTGCTTCCTTTGGTTTTTTAAGTATATCATTTAATAAACGTATATCTTCCGGTAGCTACTGTTTCTCCGTCTATCTCTAATCTATACATGTAGAATCCGGTAGCAACTATCCTCTCCTGCTCATCTTTGCCGTTCCATAAGAAATTATACTCTCCTGCTACCATATAAGCATTGATCAATCTTCTGATAAACTGTCCTTTGACATTATAGATATCGATCACGACATGTCCCTCTTTCGGCATAATAAAACTGATATTGGTGCCTACACCTTTTCCTCTACCCATACCCTTTAAGCTCACAACAGGATTAGGGTAGTTATGAAGATTGTAATTATGTAATGAGATAGCATGATAAGTATCGTTATCATCTATACTGGCTTCCGGGTTCCATTCGTAAGCACCTATATCTATGGAATCACCATAGATGCGAGGATTACCTGCCAGATCATAGAGAGGGAACTCGAAGTTCGGTATATCGAGAGTACCGGCATTTCTTGCCGGAGAGTGTTCCGATAACATATAATGATAATCGCCGTCATAGTCAGGATCAACCACTTCCAGCCATAAAGGATCGGCATCGATGTTACCTTCACCCCAATGAACATCAAAATTACCCGAGTAATATATTCCAGCCAGTCCACCACCTACCAAAGAATGTGACACCGTTAGACTGCTGGGTATTTCATGGTTATTTCTTAATGCTATGTTATGAGGAAAATTACCATAAATAATTGAGTTGATAACTTCTACATGAACTCCCTCTTCTAGAATAGATAGACCACCGCCGGTATTATTAGTAGAGTGGTTATTGCCGATAGTTGCATTGATAACCCTGAAAGAACCAGGTCTTATAAACATGAGATTTCCGAAAGGTAAACCGGAAGTGGTATTGTCAATGAAACAGTCAGTAATTTCAAGATTTACTATAGTTCCTACTGATACTAAAGGGAGCTGAAACTCAGAACCTTGCATTGCAACTCTCATCCCACCACCATAACCGACGATATCGAGATCAGATGGACCAGGTTGTTGATTTCTTATCCTTATATTCTCAGCATAAAAATTATAACTATCACGTAAATGATTGAGATTCAATGCGTTAGTACCTCCGGTGTTATCATAAATATGAATATTTTTAAGAGAATAGTTACCCTCGGCGCTAATACTACGAAAAGTGCTAGGATTGCCAGTATGGCAATTAGTTATATCAATGTTATGAAAGATAAAATCTGCTGTAAATTGTAAAGTAATGCCTCCTGCAGCGACATAATGTATTTCGTTTCCACCATTTATCAATGTCACGTTTTTTACAGAAAAGTTCCTAACAACAGGTATATCATTTTGTTCTCTTGAACCTAGTACACCTAATAACAGGGTTTTGAATTCACCGTCAAGTATGGTTACATTTTTCCCAGTTCCTTGCAGTGATATATATTTTCTCAATTGCACCGGGAATAATTGATTGTTGATTGATGGTGAGTATACTCCTTCTGCAAGATGAATAGTCCGTTGCTGTAAACTATCCGGTAAAATTGTTGCCATTGCCCGAGATATTGTTTGTAGGGGCTCATAAGGGGATAATCCGCTATTTGTATCATTTCCACAGGGATTAACGAATAGGTCAGCAGATATGGGATCTATCTTACCATTATTGATTGATATGTTTAGTTCTGGATCACTATGTATACCAAATCTGATAAAAAATTCATCAGGGTGTAGAACCGTAAATGTATCTATTACGACTGCAGATTGTTCAGAGTTGCTGAAGTATAAGTCATTACCGAACAGACCACTGTTAAGATATATGCTATTCATCGATTGAGTAGAAAATTCTATGTTAGAATAATCGGTTGGCAAGCTGGAAGCTAAAATACCGGCTGCATGAACACTTGAAGAGTTAAATCTAATGGTATTACCCTTTAGTAAGGGATGACCATTTCTCATTAAACTAAGACCTCCACCGGAAAGAGCATAGTTTTTTTCAATGATACAATTGTTAATGATAGGTGAAGCCTCAGAAATATAAACTCCTCCACCAACCGTTAGACCAGGGAAATGGGGTGCACTATGTGGTTCTCCTTTTCCGTGACGGATAGTAAAGCCGTTAAGAATTGCATCTCTCGTCTCTCCGGAATTGAATATCACCACAGTACCTTCATGGTTGCCGTCTATTACTGTATTAGCGATATAACTCTCATCATATTCATCGCCGTCATAGAGACTGGTGATGGTAATATTCTTCCCCTGATAGTTGATCCTTTCATAATAGATACCGGGATAGACAAGGAGTGTATCACCATCCTGAGCAACAGTAATACCGGCTCCTATAGTCGTAAAGTCTCCCGTTCCGTCTTGCTTGATCTCCCAGGTCACTGAAAGAAGAGTTGATAGCATAAGTAGGTTAATAGTAATAAAGACCCAATATTTCATAGATACTCCATATTGTCACCCTGAGTGGTCTGACCATTTCATTGCTAAACACTCAGGAAGACAGTTGTTCGTAACATAGACTTCAGTCTGTGCATTTGTCATCCTGCGATACATTCTGCTCGGGTAAAACACAAAGCCGCTGGCAGAACACTCAGAATGACATTTGTCGGTTATGTTCATTGTTATTCCTTATAAATGCGGTATAGTATGGGGCATTGACCCCATACTATACCTTTGTTACTGATTATATACATTTATTCATTCTATCAACAGAAAAGCACATCTATCAATATGCCCTATAGATCCTTTTTTCGTGCCCATCTGTGTCCCTATTCTTTTACCTGATGATCAGCATCTTTCTGGTGATGACAGTATCTCCGCTCTCCAAGCGGTAGAAATAGACACCGGAACCAACCGTACGATTCTGATCATTCATTCCATTCCAACCGATAGAGTGTCTCCCTTCAATGACAATACCTGAATAGAGTGTCTTAACAAGTTGACCCCTGATATTGTAAATACTGAGTGTAACTTCTCTGTCTTGAGAGACATAGAATGGTATAGAGGTTATGTTGAACCGGTCTGCCGTTTTAAAGACAATGGGATTAGGATAGTTTTGTGACAACATGATTAGCGGCTTGATCTCTGTCTCCGGTTCATATTCGCCTGTTCCTAACCTGACTACAGTGTATCTCTGTCGTAGAGGTTTTAGAATCTGCAATGAGTATTCACCACTGATATTATCCTTTGCATCAACGACTCTTATGACCTCCGGTTCGCTTCTCTGACCGCTACGATGAATGACAAAACTAATCTCAGCACCGATATGCGATTCATCAGTATAAGCGAGAATCTCGAAGGGATAACCGCCAAGAAAGACCGTTGCACCGACACATTCGTCATCGGCAAAGACGGCAACCTCCAGTACATCTTCATCGTCTTCGATATATTCTATGAAAAACGATTCATAAGCGGCTTTCTCTGTATAAACAAAAAATTCAGGTTTAGGACGCGGCACCCAATATTCTGGTTCTGTCGGAATATTCCACTGAAAATATATGGTTTCGGTCAGATCTTCGCGAGGGGTTACAGCGTAAAATTTGCCATAGAGAACCTTCGGTTCGATATTAACATCATATTCCCATTGGTCAAATTCGTTACGGTATAAACCCCATTCTTCCGATTGGATAATAACCAAATCGTCAATGATCTCAGAGAAGGCATCGAAGACACATTGTGTTTGTGGTATGAAATAGCCGATAAAGTTTTCGGGGAGCATACTACGGGGATATAAAGCTACTTCAGCGTCGAATTCAATGTTTTCCGGAGTACCGGTGTCTCCTTCGACTATTAAACTATACTCATTTTGATCAATAAGACCCAGTTTATATCCTCTGGTACTATGAAAATCATAAACATTATGCCAATCAGTATAATGAAAAAACATTATTCCATATTCTTCGTTATAAACAAGTACGGTATTCATGTGATTAGTTAGAGGATCAAGTACTATACTACCATCTTGATATCCTCCCTGATCACGGTCCCATAGTACCGGGAAAGATTCCCAATACCAGATTCTATCACGAAAGACTTTATGATATCCATGAGGAGGATAGTTTTGAACTGCAGGATCAGCTTGCCATCTCAAATAGGGATAGGTTGTATAGTTTCTTAGATCCCAGATGTTCTGAAAATTCCAATTAGTGTATATATCATTAGACGGTAACATATCAACAGTAAGTAATCCGGTACCGGCAGCAGAGTATTCTTGACCTGAAGTTACTCTGTCCCAGAAGCAATTGGCAACATTACCTGCATTATAACCTATCAATCCACCTACATGGTGACCGGCTTCTCCGCGGTTAACTGGTCCGATAGAATAGCAATTTTCGACATTTCCTATTGGACCATGAAAACCGACCAAACCACCAACATGACTATTGCCATGTACATCACCTGTGGCATAAGAATTTTCGATGTAACAGGGTTGAGCAAATGGTACCGGTAAACCGGAGTATCCTGCTAATCCTCCAACGGCAAAATCCCCTGTTACCGTACCGGTAGCATAACTCTGATTAATCACGGAATTGCTTACAATTTCCCCCGCTAATCCTCCAACCGCTTCATTGCCCTCAATATTACCGGTAGCAAAACTATTGGTGATATTAATACTGGCTGCATAACCTACAATTCCACCCACAAAAGAGTGATTTGAGGAAGTAATATCGCCGGTAGCTGAACAATCAATTACACTTGAATGAGTCGCTTCTCCTATCAGTCCGCCAACTAAACCCCCAAATACAGAGAGTACATCTCCCGTTGCTGTACTATTAGAAAATTCCGACCAACTGCTAAAGCCAACCAAACCGCCGGAAACTCCTCTTAAAGCAGGACTACCGGCTATGTTTTCGATTAGAGCAGAGCAATAGTTGCTTTCTATTGAGCAGTGAGCAGCTACACCGGTAATTCCTCCTACCCACGATATACCCTTAATATGCCCTGATACTTTAACATGTATAATATTCGATAGTTGGATAAGACCGGAAAGACCACCGACAAAATTCCTTCCTGAGATATTAACATTATCAAGATTTAGACCTTGCACAAAAGCTGAGTCATAAATGAATCCGAATAATCCTAACTGATCCCAATTCACATCAGCGGAATTACGATCAATAAACAAATTAACGATGCTATATCCATTCCCATCGTAATAACCGGTAAATCCATAAGGGGTGGGAGCATTTCCGATCGGTAACCAACCCTCATTCAAATTCCATGGAGCAACTCCTAAATCAATGTCACTTATCTGCCGATAGTTCTTTGTTAAAAAATTAGGATGTCTGATCCAATTTAATTGAAAAGCGTTTTCTACCAAGAAAGGATTGTTTTCAGTTCCATCACCGCCTGAGAATAAAGGCCATGGGATTATATCGCTCGGAGCTCTGAAAAGATAAGGGTAATCTTCATTGAGATTATGTTCATCTTCTAACCATTTATAAACAAAATCCCAATCTACATAGGTATCAGGATCGTAGGGGTAAGTCATTTCTTGCTTTCTTCTTCCTTCACCACCTGCCGACCTTCTTTGTCCTGTTATTTCCATATCCCAATAACTATTAACGGCTGTGCCGTTTCCATAACCAATTAGACCGCCGGTATCTCTTTCTCCGGATACTCTACCGGCAGCATAACTGTTAAATACTATTCCATTTGCAGCATAGGACCCTATCAATCCACCTATGTATCTCTCTCCGTGAATAGTTCCTAAAGCAAAACAGTTCTTTACTTCACCATAGTTCAATGATCCAACAATACCACCAATGTTCTGAGCCCCTTCTACGTGTGATGTAGAGGAACTCTCTATGAGTAATCCATTATTTTGATATCCCACAAGTCCGCCGGTGTTTGATCTACCATGAATAAAACCGGATACATAGTTCAATTCTATATTACTGTTCTCGTTCCATCCTAATAGACTACCTACATTATCTCGACCATAGATCTCAACATCTATGAGTTTTATTCCTCCTATTGTAGCTTCATTTGCTGAACCAAACAAACCGACATTGTCAGTTGTTGTTCTATGGATCTTGAGATTTGTTATTGAATAGCCGGAACCGTAGTATGTACCGAAGAACTCTTTTATCGTTTCCCAACCTTCTCCCTGGGCAAAATCACCTAAATCAATATCGGTAATCTGCCTAAAATGATCCTTTGGATAGTTTCTTACCTCATTAAGATGCTCTGCCGATTCAACCAGATAGGGATTTTCTTCAGAACCGTCACCTCCGGCAAATTGAGCATAAGATAAATTGACCGATAATATGACTAGTAGCCCGATAAGGACTACCATTATAATATATCTCTGCTTCATTTTTTCCTCCCAAGATTTTTTTTGTAATCGTAGCTTTA